>JAGODU010000091.1 GCA_017998095.1 Prolixibacteraceae bacterium
GCAACTTATCAGAAACTATATACTGAAGCGAGTAAGTTTGCTGCCAATTCACAAGATCTTGATGGGTTCAGAAAATATGCTGCTCAGCAACAACTCAATCCTCAGTCAGTAACAGTTGCAGAAAACGATCGTTCTATTGCAGGAATTGGAGCTGCAAGAGCAATAATTCGTCCTGCATTTACAGAAACAGAAGTTGGAGAATTAATTATAGGAGGAGACCGTTCACCTGTATTTGAGTTGGAAAATAAATTTGTAGTTGCAGCATTGGTTTCCTCAGAAGAAGAAGGAATACCAGAATTTGCAAAAGTAAAAGCTGCTGTTGAGCTTGCAGTTGTAAAGGAAAAGAAACAAGCAAAATTATTTGAAAGATTCAATAATGCAAAAAGTTCTTCAATAGAATCAACTGCATCATCATTAGGGCTTCAGGTAGAAGAAGCAAGTGGTTTCCGTTTGGCATTTGGTTCTGTTAATGCAATTGGTTATGAACCTGTTGTTAATGGAGCTGTAGCTGCATTAGAGGTAAACAATGTTTCAAATCCTATTGTTGGCAGGAACGGTGTATATATGATTCAGCTTACCAGCAAGTCCGGATCAACAACCGGTAATATTGAAGCTGAAAAAGTTAATCTATATCAGACCTTAAACTACAGGGCAAGTTATCAGGCATTTGAAACAATTAAAGGAAACACAGAAATAGTTGATAAAAGATACAAGTTTTATTAAAAGATACTGATTTGACAGTTCAAAAACGAGATAAAAAAAGGCTGACATTAAGATGTCAGCCTTTTTTATTATTGTCGTAAGAGAAATTCTTTAAATCCTTCGAAGTCTAACCCTAAATTAACACTTTGCTTTTGCCCCTTCATAAATTCTGCAAGTTTCGCAGGTAATTGAACATTTCCTTTCCCTATAATACCTTCTACTGTTTCAGTAAACTTAGCCGGGTGAGCTGTTTCAAGAAATATTCCAACCTGATCTTTGTCAAGATACTCTTCAAGAGATAAAAATCCACAAGCGCCATGAGGATCTAACAAGTAATTGAATTTATTATAAACCCTTTTTATAGCTTCACTGATTTGAATATCTGAATAACGAAATCCCACAACGTCATCTGAGATTGCTTTATAATCGTTATTGTATAAATCAAGAATCCTTACAAAATTGCTTGGATCGCCAACATCCATAGCATTAGCAAGTGTTTGCACAGAGGATCTTGGTTTATACTCTCCGGTCTTTAAATAATTATATACAATATCATTCTCATTATTTGCAGCAATAAATTTATAAACCGGAAGACCCATTCTTTTTGCAAATAATCCGGCAGTAAGGTT
Organism: Prolixibacteraceae bacterium; assembly: GCA_017998095.1. Next base: position 1,332 of record JAGODU010000091.1, read on the forward strand.
TCCAAAATTTCCGCTAGGAACAGAAATTACAAGCTGTTTTTGTTTGTCGTTTGTTCTGGCAAAAGCATTAAAATAATAAAATGCTTGTGGAAGGAAACGAGCAACATTAATAGAATTAGCTGAAGTGAGAACCATCTTTTCATTTAAGTTCTTATCGAGAAAAGCAGACTTAACCAAGCGTTGACAGTCGTCAAAAGAGCCATCAATTTCAATAGCAGTAATATTCTTACCAAGAGTTGTAAACTGTGATTCCTGAATAGCACTTACTTTACCTTTAGGATACAGGACATAAACATGTATTCCTTTGACGCCAAGAAATCCGTTAGCGACAGCACTTCCGGTGTCACCGGAAGTAGCTACCAACACATTAACAAGTTGATCATTATCTTCAAGGAAATGACCCAGAATTCGAGCCATAAATCTTGCACCAACATCTTTGAAAGCGAGTGTTGGGCCGTGAAATAATTCAAGCGAAGAAATATTATCTTTCACATTTACAACGGGACAGTCAAACGAAATTGTTTCATAAACAATTTCTTTCAACTTATCATTTTCAATATCATCTCCAAAAAACTTCTCCGCTACTAAATAAGAAATTTCCTGAAACGAAAGATTTTCAATATTTAAGAAGAAAGATGAATCGAATTTATTTATTCTTTCAGGCATAAATAAACCATTATCATCAGCCAGACCTTTTGTTACAGCCTGCTTTAATCCAACTTCAGGAACAGATTTTTTTGTACTGTAGTATTTCATTAGATATGTTGTTAAGGGGCAAAAATGGTTTAAAAAAACCAATCCTGCTTGAAATTATGCTTTAATATTATCAATTTGGAATGCAAATTTAATTATTAATAATAACCTGTCAACACGTCAGGCGATTGATACTACCAACTTCTATGCATTTATTCATTGAAAAATTTATCAAAACTAACAAAATTAAGTTTTAGTATTGGAAATTCTCAGTAAATTAGAGAGATGATAAATAGGGATAATGAGAGTTGAAAAAAATATAAAAACCCTGTTTTTTTTGTTGATTACCTTTTTTTCAATCAATAAATTATATTCTGCTGAAGTTATCTATGACAGGACTCAGCAGATAGGACTTTCATTTCTTTATGTTTCAGATATCGTTAAGGATGATAAGGGGTTTATGTGGTTTGCTACTACTAAAGGATTAAACAGATGGGATGGATATCAATTCAAATATTTCTACCACGAAGACAATAATAACAATTCATTATCAAGCAATTATGTAAATGCAGTTCTATTCGATAAAAAAGGTATTTTATGGATAGCAACATCAAATGGGCTTAACAGTTATGACCCCAAGTCAGGGAAATTCAAACATCACTATAATATAACTGATGAAAAGAATAAAATCCCATCTAATTATATATATAGCATAGCAGAAGACAGTGTTGGAAATATTTGGCTTGGAACAGAATATGGTTTAAAGTATTTCGATATTCAAACTGCCAAATTTTATAATTATGATTTTACTGAATTTATTAATCTCCCGGAGTTAAATTATAAAGTTATAAGAAAGGTTTTTTTTGATTCTGAAGATAACTTATGGATGAGTTTTTCATACAGCGGATTATTAAAGTATAATACAAAAACAAAAGAAAAAAAATTCTACCTCTTCGATTCTGACAATAACTACATATCAAGTTTAAACGACTTTTTAATACTAGATAATGAAAAAATACTGATTGGCACTTGGGGTAATAAAGCCCTTGTTTACTCTAAATTAAATGATTCATTTAGTCCTTGGGAAGGAAATAAATATTTTGAAAGTAAAGTAATAACGAATATTAAAAAAGATAAAAATGGTGATATTTGGATTGCAGATTATTTCAATCAGATAATACATTTTTCTTCGGATTTAAAAGTATTAGAAAGATATAAAGTAACCTCTGAATCACATAATATCCCATCTAATCAGGTAAAATGCTTTTATGCTGAAAATGATAATATTTGGGTAAGCACAATGAATCAAGGTTTTTTCAGGTTTAATATATCACCTAAAATTGTTAAAAATTTATTCGAAGAAGATCCTAAGCTTAATGAACTAAGCAGAGTACAGGTCCTTTCAATGACAAAAGGCAAACCTCATGAAATAATAATTGGCACATCTAATCATAAGATTTTTATATATAATGATAAAACGAAAGAATTAAAAACGATTAACACTGAAGAAGATAATATATACAGAGTTTATTTTGACGAAAAAAACAATAAAATTTTATACGGAACATATTTAAATAAACTAAAAAGCATTGACCTTAATTCATTTAAAACAAATAATGAAATTTCTTTCCCTTTTGCCAGTGCAGTTCATGGCATTGCAAGTAATGATTCATTAATTTTTGTAACTCCTTGGGCTCAGGGATTAATTGCAACAAATATTTATGGAAAAAATATTGTTAAAGTTACAGAAGATTGGCAAAGGGATTTTTCAACCCTGCATCTTTTGCATGACGGAGATATGATATGGTTAGCCACATTTAAAAATGGTGTTGTGACATATAATATAAAGACAAACGAGATGAAATCTCATTTACTCACTGATCAGAGCAATGAGAAATTCTTAAGTAATCAGGTAGATATAATAACAAAATTACATAATGGGGATATACTTATCTGCACAAACGAGGATGGGGTTTGTTCAATTAAAAAGAACAACTTTACTATCAGAAAAGTTGGTAAAAATATCGGCCTTGATAAATTACATATCAAATCTATATTTGAAGATTCAGAAAACAATATCTGGATTATAACTGAGCAAAAAATAATTAAAACAGATACCAATTTCAATAATTATACTGAAATAACATTTTATGACGGTTTATTTTCAGGAATTGAACATTTAGCATCTTGTTATTTAAAAGAATCGAATAAAATATTTATTGGAGGGCAGCAAGGAGTCCAGTATTTTAAACCTTTTGACACTGTAGCGAACAATAGCTTAAATAATGTTGTAATTACTGATTTAAGAATCTTTGAGAAACAAATAGAAAATGAAGAAAAAATACTGAATGGAAAGACTATAAGTTATTGCGATACAATAAGGTTAAATCATAATATGAATTTTATAACAATAGATTTCTCTTCGATGAACTATTATAGTCAGACTGTCAGAGAATTTTCATATAAACTCTCGGGATTAAATAATGAATGGATAACTGTTCCTTTTTATAAGAACAGCATTACATATTCAAATCTAAGTCCCGGAGAATATGATTTTAAAATTAAAGTTTCAAATGATCATGGCATGTGGAGTGACAACGAAACCAGATTGCATATTTCAATTCTGCCACCTTTTTGGAAAACAAGTCTATTCCGGTTTCTGATAATTGCATTTGTAGTTTCTGCAATACTAATCTACAACAGACTCAAAGATTATAATTACATGCAAGAAAAGAAAAAGTTGGAAGCAATAGTAAAAGAAAGAACATCAGAGGTTACTAGTCAAAAAGAAGAACTCGAAAATGCGAATGAAGTAAAAAATAAATTTTTCAACATAATAGCTCATGATTTAAAGAATCCGGTCAGTTCTGTAGTCCAATTAACAGAATTAATGAAAGATAATTTCGATTCTTATACAAAAGAGAAACAGAATGAGATAATAGAGTCAATTGCTAATTCAGCCAACTCTACTCTTTTTTTGCTTGAAGATCTTTTAGTATGGGCAAGATCTCAGATTAATAAAATCACTTTTTCTTTTGAACCTCAAAATATTTACGACTTAGCACAAAGTGAGATAATTAACCATTATCAACAAGCTATAAATAAAAATATTTCACTGATAAACGAATTGGAAAATGGAAAATTTGTAATGGCTGATTCAAGTTCAATTAAAACGGTTTTCAGAAATCTTATCTCAAATGCTATAAAGTTTTCAAAATCTGAGGGTGCAATAATAATCGGGGGAATAACAGAAAATGATAACTATATAGTTTTTGTTAAAGACTTTGGAATAGGTATGACAAACAAAACTTTGGAAAAATTATTTAAATTATCGGAAAAACAATCTATTGATGGAACAAACGGTGAAAAAGGAAGTGGATTAGGATTAAATATCTGTAAGGAATTTGTTGAAAAAAACCATGGGAAAATATGGGTAGAAAGCGAACCTGAAACAGGTTCAACTTTCTATTTTTCATTACCCCTTTTAAAATAAATATTACAAACCTAAAAAAGCCTTTATAAATTCATTCCCTTTCATCAAACCATATGAACCTTTCTTTGCATTTTCTTCATCATATATGCAAACTTCATCAGCATCTTCTCCGGGTTTATAAATTATAAAAGGAACAGGATCATGAGTGTGAGTCCTTTTACTGCATGGTGTAGGATGATCTGGTAAAATTGCAATAGCCAATGGTTCATTTAAATCTTTAGATATTTCCCAAATAGGTTTTAAAATTCTATTGTCAAGATACTCTATAGTTTCTTTTTTTAGAATAGCGTCACCTTCATGCCCAGCTTCATCACTAGCTTCAATATGAAGATATACGAAATCAGTATCTCCCTTCAGTGCATCTATGGCAGCCTTTGCTTTCCCTTCATAATTAGTATTATACAATCCAGTAGCACCTTCAACCTTTATAACATTCATGCCAGCATAGACTCCTATTCCCTGAATCAGATCAACTGCTGAAATAACAGCAGACTTACCTACTCCATACATTTCTTTAAGTTTAGGCATCAAAGGTTTATAACCAGGTGACCATGGCCATATTGAATTAGCAGGATCTTTACCCTCAGAAATTCTTTTTAAATTAACAGGATGATCTTTTAGTATCTCCATGGACCTAATTATAAGATCATTAAGCAAATCAGTTGTTTTTTTTGCTTCCTGACTAACTGCTTTTACCATGACTTCTTTATAAGGTGTCCCGGGGACATCATGAGGGGGAGTACAATTTAGCATTTTATGACCTCCTTTTATTACCAATAAGTGTCTGTAAGACACCCCGGGATAGAATTTTATATATTCATTACCGAGCTTTTTCTGGAGAGTTTCTATCAATTCTGCTGCTTCTTCATTACTTATATGACCGGCAGAATGATTTTTGATGTTTTCATTCTCAATACATATCAGATTACACCGAAGTCCAAGATCTCCTTCATTAATATCAACACCCATACTGGCAGCTTCAAGTACTCCCCTACCTTCATATACATTTCTCACGTCGTATCCAAGGACTCCCATATTTGCTATTTCACTTCCTGCCGGCATATCCTCAGGGACGGTAATTAGAAGCCCATTTCTACCCAATTTTGCAAGTTTATCAATTATTGGTTTATTCGCAGCCATTAATGGAGTTTTACCGTCTAAAACATCAATTGGCATATCAGCCATACCATCACCTAATATTATTATATATTTCATTTTAATTCCTTTTTTAATTATCGCCTTCGGCTTCTTCAAGTTCTTCTTGTCTGTCAACAGTAAAATCACCATTGAAGAAACTACCCTCTTCAGGTAGTATCAATTTAAAGTCATATAAATAACATAATTCAACGACTACTTTATCAATATCAAAAGATAGAATATGTCCTCCACTTTTCCTGTCTTCACTTAGGAAATGCAGATGAAATCCAGTTGCATTAATTCCATTGACATAATCAGGGCAAAAGAAACCGACAATAATTCCATCCACATTTCTGAATTCAAATTCATGCTGATTAGCTGCTGCTTCTCCCAATGGTTTATTGGGTTCTACAATTCTTGTCTTCATATAATTGAATTTCCCTTTCATCTTTATACCATAAAAGATATTAGCAGTTGGAAAGAAATCATCAAAATTTGTTTTTAAAGAATCATAATTGAATTCTTCCAAAACAAAGGTTTTGTTTTTCTCCCATTTACAAACTGAAGCAAAGGGAGTTTTTATATCATCTGAAGGAATTTTTACTTCTCCAGAATAAACAACCTGATAAATTGTATCATTATACATTATCATTTCCCCATCAAGCTTATCAAAAGTTCCAATTCCTATATCCCCAAGATCTTTAAGATCACCAACCGGAATAATTCCTTCAAAAATACCTTGCAATAAAGCATCTATAACAGAGACCTGAATTAAAACAGGAGAATCATCATTATCATCAAAGGTATTTTCATCTTTTGTACATCCCCCAAAAAATAAAGAAATTATTAACAAGACAACCAGGATTCTTTTTTCATTAAATAGTATTTTCATATAATAAGAATTAAATATTTGCAATTCTGATAATATCAGCAAATACACCTGCAGCAGTAACATCTGCCCCTGCACCATACCCTTTTATTTGCATTGGATATTCATTATACCTTTCTGTTGTAATAAGAATAACATTATTACTCCCTTCCAAATCAAAAAATGGAGAATCTCTATCAACAGCTTTAAGAGTTACTTTAGAATTTTGAGGCTCAAATGTCGCAATTAATCTTAACTTCTTATTTTCCTTTTCAATTTTTATTCTTTCATTTTCAAACTTAGAATCTAAATCTTTAATCCCTTCCCAAAATTTCTCTACAGTACCTTCGAATAAACTTTCAGGAATGAAACTTTCAACTTTAACTTGATTATCTTCTATTTCATAACCTGCTTCTCTGGCTAAAATCAAAATTTTACGAACAACATCTTTACCACTTAAATCAATCCTTGGATCAGGTTCTGAAAACCCCTTATCTCTTGCCAATATAACTGCTTTACTAAAAGGAATTTCTTTACTTAAAGAATTGAATATATAATTTATAGTTCCTGACAAAACGGCTTCTATCTTAAGAACCTGATCACCACTATTTATAAGATCTTTAATTGTTGATAAAATTGGCAATCCTGCACCAACATTAGTTTCAAAATAAAATTTTATACCTCTCTTAATTGCTGTATCTTTTAAAGATTTATAATTTGAATAATCAGAAGAAGCTGCAACTTTGTTTGCAGCAACTATAGAAATACTAGAATCCAATATTTGACTATAATAATTTGCAAGGTCTTCATTTGCTGTACAATCGATAAAAACAGAATTAAAAATATTCATTTCTGTCATTATTTCAACATATTCCTTAAAATCGGAAGTTAAACCGGATTCTTTTAATAAAGTCTTATAATTATCAAGTTCAATTCCATCCCTGTTAAAAAGCATTTTTTTACTATTCGCAACACCTACTAGTTTTAATTTCAATCGCTTATTAACAAACAAACTTTCCTGCTGTTGCTTAAGCTGATTTAAAAAATTACCTCCTACAGTACCAATTCCAATAAGAAAAAGATTTAATTCTTTATATGAAGTCAGGAAAAAACCTTCATGAACAACATTTAATGTCTTCCTAAGATCTGAAGTTTTAACTACCCATGAGATGTTTAATTCTGATGCACCTTGTGCAATTGCTCTTACATTGATGCCATTTTTCCCTATAATATTGAATAATTTACCAGCTATACCTGCACTCTCTTTCATGTTTTCACCAACAACTGCAACAATTGAAAGATCTGTTTCTACTTTAACACTACTAACCAATCCATTTTCAATTTCAAATTGAAAATCTTTATTTATAGCTTTTTCAGCTTTTCCAGCATATGAACCATGCACAGCAATAGAAATTGAATTTTCTGAGGAAGCCTGAGAAATAAGAATAACATTAATATTTTCTTTAGCTAAAGATGAAAATAATCTCATTGAAATTCCTGTGACACCAACCATTCCAGCTCCTTGTAAAGTCAACAGAGAGATATCAGAAATAGAAGAAATCCCCTTAATAATATTTTTAGTACAATTCCTTTTTTCGTAACCTATAAGCGTACCCGCTTCAAAAGGGCGTATAGTATTTTTAATCCAAATAGGAATTCTTTTTCTGCAAACAGGTAAAATGGTAGGTGGATATAAGACTTTAGCTCCAAAATGAGATAATTCCATTGCTTCAGAGTATGTCAGGTAATCAATAGTATAAGCTTTACGAATTACTCTTGGATCTGCGGTCATAAAACCATCAACATCTGTCCATATCTCAAGAGAATCGACATCTAAAGCAGCAGCATAAATTGCAGCTGAATAATCTGAACCACCTCTTCCTAAAGTTGTCATTTCCCCTTTCATATTTGAAGAAATAAATCCCGGAGCTACAGCTACTCCATGAAAATTTGTAAAGTTTTCTGAAATCAGTTTATTAGTAATATTAAAATCTACAATAGCTTTTAAAAAGTTACTATCAGTCTTAATTAACTTACTACTATCAACCCATCTTGCATTAAGAAAGGGTGCAATTATAGTCGAAGAAAGAATTTCGCCCATCCCTGCAATCCTATCTAATGTTTTATCTGTAAGTTCACCAATAAGAGAGACCCCTTTAATTAATCCGCTTAACTCATCTAATTTTTCATTTACTTTATTTACAACATCATTTTTTATTCCAGTAGTTATAAGCTCATCAATAGCAGTCAAATGGCGGGTTGTGACTTCTATCATGTCATATTCAGGAAAGGTATTTGTTGTAGCAGCAGTTTTTGCCATCGTCAGAATTTTATCAGTTATTCCACCAAAAGCTGAAACAATTACTACTATGTCATCATTTTGACTTTCTAAAATCTCTTTAACATTCAGGAGGTTTTTCACATTACCTACTGAAGTCCCGCCAAATTTTAATACCTTCATTTTTAAATTGATTTTATGATTTTTACTAATAAAAAAAAATCTTTCCGGATTTTAATAATTTTACCCGGAAAGATAGTTAAGTAATAATATTTTATTAATCAACTACGATTCCGCAGCTAATCCTGTCGTCTTTAATGATTCAAAAATTTTCACTTCAAGTTCACTTGCCAATTCCGGATTGTCCTTCATCAGATTTTTAACAGCTTCTCTTCCCTGTCCAAGTTTAGTATCTCCATAACTGAACCAAGAACCACTCTTTTTAATTATATTCATTTCTACTCCCAGATCGACTATTTCACCTGTTTTTGAAATTCCTTCCCCGAACATTATATCAAACTCAGCCTTTTTAAAAGGAGGAGCAACTTTATTTTTTACTACTTTAACTCTTGTATGATTTCCAAGGGCTTCTTCTCCATCTTTTACCTGACCAATTCTCCTTATATCTAATCTTACAGATGCATAAAACTTAAGAGCATTACCCCCAGTAGTAGTTTCAGGATTGCCAAACATAACACCAATTTTTTCACGAAGTTGATTAATGAAAATGCAACAAGTCCTGGTTTTGTTGATATTGGCAGTAAGTTTCCTAAGTGCCTGAGACATAAGTCTTGCTTGAAGTCCCATTTTTGAATCACCCATATCACCTTCAATTTCGGCTTTAGGTGTAAGGGCAGCAACTGAATCAATAACTATTAAATCAATAGCACCGGATCGAATAAGATTATCAGCAATCTCCAAAGCCTGTTCACCGTTATCAGGTTGCGAAATTAAAAGTTCATCAGTATCAACACCAAGCTTTTTCGCATAAGTCGGATCAAAAGCATGTTCAGCATCTATAATTGCAGCTATACCCCCACATTTCTGTGCCTCTGCAATTGCATGAATAGCAAGTGTCGTTTTTCCTGATGACTCAGGTCCAAATATCTCAATTATTCTTCCTTTAGGATATCCTCCAACACCCATTGCAGCATCAAGCCCAATAGAACCTGAAGAAATTGCCGGCACATCTTCAATTGGTTTATCACCCATTCTCATAATTGAACCCTTACCATAAGATTTGTCTATCTTTTCCATAGTAAGCTGAAGTGCCTTAAGCTTTTCCTTGTTGATTTTTGATTTTTCTTCGTCCATGATTTATATTTTTTTTAGTATTTGCTCAGTATGGTTTTTTGTATCAACTTTATCAAATATTTCAACGATATATCCATTTTCATCAATAATAAATGTAGTCCTCAAAACTCCCATATAAGGTTTCCCATACATCATTTTCTCTCCCCATACTCCATATAATTCAAGAATCTTCTTTTCTGTATCTGCAATTAGGTTAAAGCCAAGTTTGTACTTTTCAGCAAACTTTTTATGCGAAGAACTACTATCGGGGCTTACTCCAATTACTTCGAAACCTTTTTCTATCCACATATGGTAGTTATCATTTAAATTACAGGCTTCAGCAGTACAACCTGAAGTATTATCCTTGGGATAAAAGTATAAAATAACTTTCTTTCCTTTGAAGTCTGACAGTGATATTTCAATTTCTTTTTGATTAACACAAGAAAAATCCGGTGCCAAGTCCCCTATTTTCAGTTTATTCATTTTATTTTATATTAAATGATTTATTTATTAATGAATTAAATTTAAACAAAAGCTTCCTTTGATATTTATTTTTTACTAAATACATTTATTAAATTTAACAAATCATATTTCAAAATAATGGCAAAATCAACTTTTAATCTATTAAACACATACTTAACCTTAATTGTTTGCATTTTAATTTCTATCAATATATTTGGGCAAAACAACGATGAAAAAGCTGTCAATCTTTTTGAAGCTAAGAATTATAAAGCTGCGTTACCCTATTTCAAAGATGCTTACGATAAATTCCCTGATAATAAAAATCTTTCTTATTTTCTTGGAATCTGCCTTGTTGAAACAGAAAATTACGGAAATGAAGTTACAAGATTACTTTTAAATGCATCAAAGGGAGACATACCTATAAATGTGAATTTTTACTTAGCCAAAAACTATCATGCTTTGAATGAGTTTAAACTTGCATCAGCATATTACCAAACGTTTAAAAACAATGGAAAGTCAAAAGAAATTAAGGAAAAAAAGGTAAGGGATCTAATTTTAATGACTTCCAAAAGAATAAATCCCTTTGAAAAAAGAGATTTTAATAATAAAGATTCTCAACCAATAAATAATCAAAAAGATTCAATTGCTTCAAATAAAAAATTAAATGTCACATCAGAAATCAAAACTGTTTCATATCCTGACAGCAATGTTTTTTCTACTTCACAAGAAAATAATGAAAATATTAATATAAATACCATTACAAATATTGATTCTATATCATTTCCAATTCCTGATGCTTTACAGGATTCAATAATTAACTTCAACATTTCATCAGATATTTCATATTTGAATATTAAGCAATTTAAAACTGAAAAAGGTAAAATACATTTTATTGAAGGATATAGAAATTTCCTAACCCTATCAGAAAAAATTATAATAACTGAAGATCTTAGAAAAAAATATGAAATTACTGAATCATTTGAAGAAAGGTCTAAAATATCGACTAAAGTCCTTGAATTGGAAAACGAAATTTACGAATTAAAGAAAGCAACAGATTTACAATACAATAAATCCCGAGATGCTGAGATTCAATATTGGATGAACAAAGATTTATCTGAAATACAGATGCTTAAAAAAGAAAATGATTCAATCTTAAATATCGAGATAGATCGAATTAGAAATATAATGAAATCAGAAAAAGAAGAATTTGTAACAACTGAAAATTTTGTAAATATCGAATCAATTGATAATGACACAACAAATATCATCCCTGATATATTGAAAAATGAAGAAAAGATATCCTCAAATGGAATTATATACAAGATTCAAATAGGTGCTTTTAAAACTGAACTTCCTCCTGCCTCAAAAGCACTATTCAAAAAACTTTCTGTTTTAAGGAAAATTGATAATTATACTGACGATAAAGGAGTCACATATTATACAATAGGAGAGGTTATTAATTTTAAAGATGCTGTAAAACTACAAGACCAAATAAGAAAAGAAAGTGTAAAAGACGCTTTTATTATTATCTTTAAAGATGGAAAAAAATTATCGTACAGCGAAGCAAAACAGTATTTGAAATAATGACAAAAGAAAAATATATATCAGATCCCTTTTCTGAAAATTTAGCTGATTCAGAAAATAATTATCACCTAATACTATTTAACGATGAAATTCACACTTTTGATTATGTAATAGATGCTCTTATGGAAATCTGTCATCACACTAACATACAGGCATCTCAATGTACATTAATTGTTCATTACAAAGGCAAATGTGATATTAAAATCGGAACCTATAAAGATTTAATACCTTTGCGAAATGCTTTGGTAAATAAAGAACTAAACGCAACAATAAATCAATAGCAAATGAAAATTATTACTCTTTTATTGTTATTTATTCTTGGGATTGTCCTACTGATAGTTGAATTTCTTTTAATACCCGGAATCTCAATTGCGGGAATAGGTTGTCTTATATCATTCGTAATTTGTGTAATTCTTGCATTCAAATTTTATGGAACTTTTATTGGGATACTCACTTTATCAGCTATCCTGATTTTAGTACCTCTTTTTCTCTACTTCATTTTTAAAAGTAAAGCTGTTAAACCGATGATGCTTGAAACTGATATAGACGGAAAAGTAAAAAATGTTGATGAGGATTTAATCAAACCGGGAGATATCGGAGAAACTATAGGCAGACTTGCACCAGCAGGTAAAGCTAAAATAAACGGCGTTACTCTTGAAGTAAGGACTACAGGAGCCTTTGTTGATCCAAAGAAAAAAATAAAAGTTATAAAAATTGAAGGAAATAATGTAATTATAGAACCAATAAACTAATAAATCATGATTCAATTAACATCATTGCTGATAATTATCGGTGCAATTATTTTGCTGTTTATCCTACTATATTTTGTTCCTATTGGGATATGGTTTTCAGCTTTAGTATCAGGAGTAAGAATTTCGTTGTTACAATTATTTCTGATGCGTTTCAGGAAGGTCCCACCCGGAACAATAGTTCGCGCTATGATTGAAGCTCATAAAGCAGGACTAAGCTTTGTTAAAAGAGATGAGCTTGAAGCACATTACCTGGCTGGTGGTCATGTTGAAAATGTAGTACATGCGCTTGTATCTGCTGAAAAAGCCAATATAGATCTTTCCTTTAAAATGGCAACTGCTATAGACCTTGCCGGAAGAGATGTTCTTGATGCAGTCAGAATGTCTGTTAATCCAAAAGTTATTAATACTCCTCCTGTTTCTGCTGTTGCAAAAGATGGTATACAGCTGATTTGCAAAGCAAGAGTAACCGTTCGTGCAAGCATAAAACAATTAGTAGGGGGTGCAGGTGAAGAAACTGTTCTTGCTCGTGTCGGAGAAGGCATAGTATCTTCTATTGGATCTTCTCAATCACATAAATCAGTTCTCGAGAATCCTGATTCTATTTCAAAAGTAGTTCTTGAAAAAGGTCTTGATGCAGGAACAGCTTTCGAAATTCTTTCAATTGATATTGCTGATATTGATATAGGAAAGAATATTGGAGCATATTTACAAATGGATCAGGCTGAAGCAGATAAAAACATTGCTCAGGCAAAAGCAGAAGAAAGAAGAGCAATGGCTGTTGCTGTTGAACAGGAAATGAAAGCAAAAGCTCAGGAAGCAAGAGCTAAGGTTATTGAAGCTGAAGCCCAGATACCTCTTGCAATATCTGAAGCTTTTCGTTCAGGCAACCTGGGTATTATGGACTATATGAAATTTAAAAATATCGAATCTGATACAAATATGAGAGATTCCATCGCGGGTGATCAACCCAAGAAAAAGGAATAATTATAATGACCAACGGAAAAGAGGCTTCTACCAAGAGCCTCTTTTTATTTAAAAATTAATTCCATATAAACGATCTTCTTTAACCAGAAACTTTCAACTCAGTATTTGTTATATTCAGGCATTAAGCTTATGATAATTATTGCTTTATACAATTATTTACAGTAAAATAGAAGGTACTTCCATTTCCAGGTTCACTTTCCACCCAAATCTTCCCCTTATGTTCTTCTACAAACTCTTTACATAAAACAAGCCCTAAACCACTACTAACTTCACCTTCAGTTCCTGAACGACCTACATCAGAATCAATTCTGAATAATTTATTTATCATTCTTTTATCCATTCCAACTCCTGAATCCGATACAGATATCTCTGATTCACATTGATTTAAATATCTTGCACTTAATATAATTTTACCTTTTTTGGGTGTAAACTTTAAAGCATTAGTTAATAGATTATGTATTATGACTTGAATCATATTAGGATCAGCTGTCAATTCATAATCTTCAGAAATATTGTCAATTATTTCGATTTTCTTATTTAATGCCATCTCAGAAAGTGCACCTATTGACTGACTTACAATATCTTTTCAAAGAAAACACTGTGGTGTCATTTTAATTAATCCTCTCTGAACCTTTGACCATTCTAGCAAGTTGCTTAGTAAATCATAGATCCTTTTGGCAGAATTTTTTATATCTCCTATAATTAACTTTATCTGATCAGAACTCATATTAGAAAATTCCTGATCCAGCCATTCTGTCATACCCATAAATGTATTAAATGGAGATCGTAAATCATGAGCAATAATTGAGAACAATTTATCCTTTTGTGAAATAAGATCTAACAATTCTTCATTTTGATTTTTAATAATTAACTCATTATTTTTCCTTTGTGTAATGTCTCTTGAAATTCCAAAAGTTCCTATAACTCTACCTTCTCTATCATAAAGAGGTAATTTAACAGTTGACTTCCATGCATCAGGACGATCTGACCAGGTCTCTTTTTCTTCCTAAGATATAGACTTACCGGTTTTAATAATGTTTTGTTCATCTTCATATGCCTGCATAGCATGTTCATCAGAAAAAAAATCAAAATCCGTTTTCCCTATAATTTCAGACTCAGATTTCAATCCAAAGTATTCCCAATGAGATCTGCTAACCCTGATAAATCTGCTTTTCCTGTCTTTGAAATAAATTAAATCGGTAAATGTATTCATTAATGCCTGAAGTGAAGACCTTTCACTTTCAAGCTCATCATCTTTCTTTCTATAATCTTCAATTAATTTTTTTAAAAGATAATTGTAATACACCCTATCTGAAAAAACATTCACAAATTCATATAACATATTTGCTATCTTACTGAATTGATTTTTCGACATTGCTGGAATTTCCTTAAGGGCTTCAGCAAAATTATCTTTGTCAGCACCAATTTGAACAGCATATTCCAAAAGAACTTCATCACTTACATCCTTATCTCTTACCTGCCCTATTAACCAGTTTGCAATATGAATTTCATTAACATTTATGCAAACTACAGCTTCAAGCAAACCTTCACAATAACAACTTCTTATTGCTGGTCTCAAAAAACTTTGTTCTCCTAATTCAATCGATGAAGACACACAGTTTTTTAATCCCATTTCTGTCTCAAAAATAATTTCTTTAAAAAGTCTATTAATCTTACTTGGTTTTGTATATGGTTTGCCGTCGGGTAAAGTAATCAAAGAGGCAACACCTGTTGCAT
>JAGODU010000092.1:0-14417 GCA_017998095.1 Prolixibacteraceae bacterium
AATATAAAAAATTATTTAATAATATCCTAAAATACAATAATAAATTGTTGATAAAATATAGTTTAATTACTCCTACTTCAATAATCTTATGACCTCCTATATCCCACTTTCTTCACGTTTTATCTATATGAGGCCGGAGTAAAGAGTTTTCATACCACCCCCACCAATTATTCCCCAACCCCTTCCCACAAGTATTTTATTTTGCTATTTTTGATACTCATTATCACAATCAACATTATTACATAATCATAACACTACCAACCAAATGAACAACGAATCAAAGAAAATCAGGGTTCTTCACACTTCCGACTGGCATCTCGGACGCTCACTATACGACAGGAAAAGATATGATGAGTTTGCTTCGTTTTTAAACTGGCTTTATGATTTTATTGTTGCTCAGAGAATTGATGTCCTTCTCATTGCAGGCGATATTTTCGATACTACAACCCCCGGCAATCGTGCCCAGGAATTGTACTATCAATTCCTTTCCAAAACATCAAAATCTTGCTGTCGCCATATCATTGTTACCGGCGGGAACCACGACTCCCCTTCCTTTCTCAATGCCCCAAAAGATCTTCTTAAAGCCCTTGATGTCCATGTCGTTGGAGAAATAACTGAAAATATTGAACAGGAAGTTATTGTGCTTAAAAACAATCAGGGCGAGGCGGAAGCTGTTGTTTGTGCCGTTCCCTTCCTCAGAGATCGTGACGTCAGAAAGGTTGAAGCAGGTGAAAGTATTGAGGATAAAAACAGGAAACTGGTAACCGGAATTGCAGTACATTATTCTGATGTAGCTAATGCAGCAAGGCATTTCAATGACTCGAATCCTGTTCCGATAATAGGCATGGGACATCTTTTCACTTCCCGGGGTAAAGTGAACGAAGGCGACGGAGTAAGGGATCTTTATGTGGGAACATTGCAAAGCATCGATGCAGGAATATTTTCCGATAAGTTTGATTATGTGGCTCTTGGTCATCTTCACATGGCACAAAAGGTTGATGGCAATGACAAAATACGCTATTCGGGCTCTCCCCTGCCAATGAGTTTTTCGGAAGCCGATCAACAGAAAAAGGTAATTGTTATTGAATTTGAAAACCTGACAATATCGGTTACAGAACATGATATCCCATGCTTTCAGAAACTAATCAGGGTATCCGGAAATTTTGATTCAGTAAAGGGAAAAGTTACAGAACTGGCAAATATAAACGAAAATTTATGGCTTGAAATTGAAATACTTGACAGCTCAAGTTCCGGTACAATCACTGAAGAGCTGGATGAAATAATCAAGAACTCCCCCATTGAAATTCTGCGTATTAAAAATAGTGGATTGCGCAATAATGTACTGATGGCATCCACTGAAAATGAAACCCTCGATGATCTCAACGAACTGGATGTTTTTAATCGTTGCCTTGAAATAAACAACATTCCTGAAGAAGAACAAAACCAGTTGATTGAAACATATAAGGAAGTCCTTTTATCCCTCCGTCAAGAAGATACAAACAAAAACTAAACGCTATGAAGATTTTAAAAATAAGGTTTAAAAACCTGAATTCCCTTGTTGGAGAATGGTCAATTGATTTTACTTCTCCGGAATATGTCAATGATGGAATATTTGCCATTTCAGGACCTACCGGTGCAGGCAAGTCAACAATCCTCGATGCTATTTGTCTTGGTCTTTATGGATGTACACCACGACTTGGGAGTATTACAAAAGCATCAAATGAAATCATTTCAAGGCATACCGGCGAATGTTTTGCTGAAGTAATATTTCAGGTAAACGATGTTCAGATACGTGCTCACTGGAGCCAGCAGCGCGCTCATAGAAGGATAAACGGTGAATTGCAAAGTCCAAAGCATGAGATATCAATGGCTGAAAGCGGTGAAATACTTTCTAATCAGATTACAACATCAAAAAAGGTAGTTGAGGAAAAAACAGGGATGGACTTCACCCGTTTCACCCAATCAATGTTGCTTGCACAAGGCGGATTTGCTGCCTTTCTGAATGCTACAGGTTCTGAAAGGGCACCTATTCTTGAACAAATAACCGGAACAGATATATACAGCAAAATTTCGACCAGAGTATTTGAATTTACCAGAGAAGAAAAGTCTAAACTTGAAAACTTACAAAGCCGGATGAGCGGCATTATTGTCATTGCCGAAGATGAAGAAATAAAGCTGAAAGAAGAAATAAAGGAAAAAGAGACATCTGAAAATTCACTCAAAGAGACTATTGATAAACTAAATGCTGCAATCAACTGGATTTCAAATATTGAAAATCTGAAGAAAGAACTTAATGAAATTTCAAAGAAAGAAGAAGAACTTTCAAGCAAGATTGAAGAGTTCGAACCACTTCGCATTAAACTTCAGGAAGCCCTTCGTGCAAATGAAATTGAAGGTGAATACTCTACTTTGAAGGCTCTTCGTTCTCAATTAATAGAAAGTGAAGGATTGCTTCTTACAATGGAGCAGCAAAGACCTGTTTTAGAGGAAAATGCACAGAATGCTGAAGAACAATATAAGGAAGCCGCCAGCAAAAAGGATGAAGCAGAGAAATCTAAGGAATCGGTTAAAAAGATTACAGATAAAGTTAGAACGCTGGATCAAAACATCAATGATAAATCGGGCACAATTAGCAAATTAAATGAAGAACTTAAAAGTAAAAGAGAAAAACTTGAAGGGTTAAATTCTGATAAAAAGATCTCAGAGGAATCATTAAGTTCTCTTAATGAACAAATTAAGAATATCAATCTTTATCTTGAAAACAACAGTTTTGATAAATCATTAACATCTGAATTGGGAGGGATTAAAGCAAATATCATTTTGATTAAGGATTTAGTAAAAAATCAAAAATCATTGCAGGAAAAATATGATGAACAAAAGAAAAAAGTAAATACTAAAAAAGAAGAAATATTAAAAAGCACTACAAATTTCAACGACTTAGCACTAAAACACAATCAGGCTTTAGATAGTATCAGTAAAAAATCACAAGAAATCAATGTTTTACTAAATGGAAATACCAAAGAGGAAATAAAAGCTGAAGAAGCTAAGCTTTACAAGGAGTTAATGAAAAGGCAAAAAATTGCAGATTTTGATTCTGAAAGATTAAACCTTGAAGACAATAAACCCTGTCCTCTGTGTGGCTCAATACACCATCCATACGCCATGGGCAATATTCCTGTCTCTGATGAAATAACAGAAAAACTTGAAGGATTGAAAAGGCTTTTAACTAATATTGATAATCTGGAAGCTCAGAAAAGTAATATTGAAAAAACTGAAAGACTGACACATGAACAACTTATTAAAGCAGAAGGCGAACTTTCATTAAAAAAACAAAATCTAAATAACCTTGAATCAACTTTAAATGATTCAATAATTGAAATTAATAGAGTTACCTCCCTAACTAAAGAAAATGTTGCCTCTTTAAATATAATCTTAAATCAATATGGTCTGGAAATAAAAGACATGTCTGATAATACTCTAGATGATATTCTTGGAAATCTTACAGAAAGAAACAATAAGTGGCAGGAATACAACAACAATCTTGCAAAGTTTAACAAAGGTATAATAGAGGGACAGAATAATCTAAATATCCTGAATGTTCACATTGAAAATGGTATGAAAGAATTGGAATTGTCAGAAATTACATACAGAAATCTGCATTCAGATATTCAACTTTTAAAATCTGAGCGACTTGATTTGTTTGGAAATAAAAATCCGAACGATGAGGATAATGCAGCCGGCAATTTATTTAAACAAGCTGAAGAAAATTATACTGATGCCCTTTTAAAACGGCAATCATGTATTGAATTTTTAAGAAACAACGGGAAAAGTATTAAGGAGCAAATAGAACATATTAATAAAAAGAGATCAGATTTAGAAGCTCTTGAGAGCAATTTCACACATACCCTCACCAACTATAACTTTTCGTCTGAAGATGCTTTTTTGGCCACCAGAATGAGTCCTGAAGAAAGAAACAACCTGAACTCACGGGCTGCCTTTCTTGATAATGAAAAAACGAAGCTTGAAACTCAAAAGAAAGACAGGATGGAGAAGCTTGAAAATCTGTTAGCATTGAATATCACAGACGAACAAATAGATGTTCTTCAAAATCAACTTTCAGAGAATAATGACACATTTAAGGACATCAATGAAAAAAGGATTGCCCTTCAGGAAAAATTAAGAATTAATGAAGATGCGAAAACCCGCTTTGAACAGTTGATATTTGAAGTAAATATTCAAAAAGCCGAGCTGGAGCGTTGGACACGGCTCAACAATCTTATTGGATCGCTTGATGGCAAGAAATTCAGAAATTTTGCCCAGGGGCTTACCTTTGAGCTAATGGTCAGGTATGCTAATCAGCAACTTGCAAAGCTCAGTGAGCGTTACCTGCTTATCAGGGACAATAAAGAACCTCTCGATCTGAATGTTATCGATAATTATCAGGCCGGGGAAATACGATCTACCCGTAATCTGTCAGGCGGAGAATCGTTTATTGTCAGTCTAGCTCTTTCGCTTGGATTATCAAAAATGTCGAGTAAAAACGTGAGGGTCGATTCACTCTTTCTTGACGAAGGCTTCGGCACCCTTGACGATGACACTCTTGAAACAGCAATGTCAACATTGGCAGGTCTGCACCAGGATGGCAAGATAATAGGTATCATCTCACATGTCGGTGCACTTCAGGAACGCATTAACACACGAATAAGCGTTAAGCCGGAAAGAGAAGGCAGGAGTATAATATCAGGACCTGGATGCATGAGGATTACCACTTCCTAAAGATGAATTTATTCTGAATGATTCACTTAATAGGCACAGCACTATTACCATTCCTTCTTTGTGATTTGGAGATGAAAATCCCACTTTCAAAGTATCCCTTCATAATTGCTTTTAAACTTTTACAAACCCTCCTGTTTCGTTTTCTGTAGTACCTATAATAAGATCTGCATAGTTTACTTTTTTATAATTATCATGTAAAAAACCAATTATGTAAAAAGCATCATTGCAAAAATCAAAATATATGTTTTCAATATAAATATTTAAAAAAGGCGTTTCACACTCAGTTATCATTTTGTATAATTTCAATGCTGAATGTAAAACGCCAAATAACTAACCAAACCTAAAAACTATAGAGTCGAATATGGCAGTTTTGTCCAGTCGGAAGAAGCTTCATCCCAACCTTCGTTTTGTTCAAGCACACCTTCAGATAATGTAATCTGTGAATCAGGTATCTTCCAGAAACCTTTTGTAGCATTATATCGTGTCATGAAATCATAAGCAGCATCAAATGCATACGTATCATTAACTCCTCTGTTTGTGATAGCCTGACCTGTCTGATTTGTAACAATCTGTTGCACATCTCCCCAACGGCGAAGATCATTCCATCTTAATGCTTCAAAGCATAATTCGTAACGACGTTCTTTCTTCAATGCATCAAGTGAATATTGAACAGCAGGTAATCCTGCACGGGAACGAACTTTATTTATACCTTCAGCAGTTCCAGCAATTTCTGAGTGCATTAGCAATACATCAGCAAAGCGAATAAATATAAGGCTTTGAGTCAAGCCAAGCTGTTTATCGTTTTGTCCACCATAGAAATAGGCGTAAGACTGATAAAGTGTACCGCTTTCATTATAAGCACCACAGCCAAGATATTTTTTACACAACAAACCAGTATTTTCAACTTCTTTTGAAGGGTCTCCGGCATAATCAGGCAATTCAATTGCCCTTTCGCAAATAGTACCTTCCCTGCGATAATCGCCTTTATAATCAGGATCTGCTGCCCAGTCTGACCAAAGCTTACTGCTTGCAGGTCCGTTTGAATAGCCTGTTGGAACAAATGGATAAGCTTTTGCATCGCCGGCCTTACGTGGATTGAAATATTCAACAATACGATTAGCATATCCTGAAGATAATGGATGATCACCACCTGAGAATTCAGTTGTATTTGAAAAACCCAAAGCAAATAAAACTTCCTGATTGTTATCACCAGCCCAAGACAAACCTTTATCCTTTGCATATTCGTAATAAGGAGCAGTGTTTGGATTTGAATAAGGCCATAAATTACGTTGATCGGAAAGCAGGTCATGACCACTATTGTTGATACAATCTTCCAGATATGCAATTACATCAGCTTTACCGATTTTCTTATCTGAACCTGCAACCGGAAGTTCGGTTTTCCCGTAGAAACCGGTGTAGAAGAGATAAACACGGGCAATCAAAGCCTCAGCTGACCATTTTGTAGCATGTCCCAATTCAAAATCAGGATACTTTACTGAAGGAAAATACTCAATTGCCTTAACAAGATCAGAAGCTATCTGAGCATAGATATCTTCAGCAGGAGACTTTGGGAGGTTCTTTGGTACTGTTTCCAAAATTAAAGGCACAGAACCAAACAGTTGAACCATATCGAAGTAGAAGAAAGCACGTAGAAAATGAGCTTCTCCCAACAACTGTTCCTTCTTGCCGTTGGTAGTCCAGCTTCGTACATTATCCATCGTTGCTATTGCATTGTTGGAACGGAAAATTCCACTATAACGTATAGTCCAGATATTTTCAAACCAGCTCACTTTACTGTTTATCAAGCGGTCGGCACTTTGAGCCGTACGATTACTTGTACTGCCACCGCCAACACGATCGTCACCTGCCATTTCATAGATAAAGAATGGATTATCGTCAGGACTGTTTACAGCATTGTTCATTGTACTGTAAATACCTGTAACCATTTGTACAGCATCAGTCTGTGTAAAAGGGAAATTTGATGTGTCTTTCTTGGTATAATTTTCTGTATCAAGAAAAGATTCACATCCGGCCAACAAAAGCGTAAGTGCTAATATGCTATATTTTATTCGTTTCATATTTTTTTCTTTTTAAAATACAATGTTAATACCACCTAAAATTGTTTTTGGACTTGGATAATATCCAATATCAATGCCTGAAGCCCAGCTTTCACTATTGCCATAACCTACTTCAGGATCGAAGCCTGAATATTTGGTGAAAGTGAAAAGATTCTGAGCAGTTATATAGATTCTTAACTTCTGAAGAGGTAACTTTTTGATTACGCTCTTAAGATCGTAGCCAATTGATATATTGGATATCTTAACATAGTCGCCATCTTCAATATATAAGTCGGATAGCTCTTTAAAGTTGGTATTCTTACCATGAGTAAAAGCAGGATAACGGTTTGTTGAGCCTTCGCCTGTCCAGTATTTTGTATACACTTCGTTAGTGTAGTTATTGTTGGGTGAATTTGAAAATTCTCTGTAACATTTAGCAATCTGATGACCAAAAGCTCCGTAGGCATTAACACTCAGATCGATTCCTTTATATGAGCAATTGAAATTGAACCCCATGGTGAATTTGGGATGAGGATTACCAATCATGACTTTATCTTCATCATCAATAACTTCATCACCATTGTCATTAACAAATATCAGGTCACCCGGAACAACTGAATCCTGAAGTGCAATACCACCATCTTTGAAGAACTGGTTTATCTGTGCCTGATTTTGAAACACACCTGCTGTTTTATATCCCCAGAAATAACCCATAGGATAACCAACTTCAACGCGATAAAGCTCGTCAGTATTTTGAGCAAGTACATTTTCAGCACCGTGAATTATTCCCTCCTCATTAGCAATACGGGTAACTTTATTATTGTTGTTGGCAAGACTCAAACCTGCACTGTATTTGAATTTATCGATACTCTTATTTAGGCTGAGGGCAATTTCAAAACCTTTATTTTCAACATCTCCTCCGTTGATAAAAGGAGCGCCTGTTCCGTAAGAAGCCAACTGAGGGGCAACCACCAGCCAGTCTTTTGTAGTCTTGTTATACCAGTCGAAAGTAAGAGTAAGCTGTGAATTGAAAAAATGAGCATCGAAACCCAGGTCGAGCTGTTCAGAAGTTTCCCATGTCACATTTTCATTAGGAAGAATGTCCGGATAAGCACCAATACTCGGATCGTTCTTGTCATTGAAATAATAATAGCTGTCGCTGTTAAAAGCAATAGTTGCAAGATACTGGAAGTTGTCAATATCAGCATTTCCGTTTTGTCCCCAGTTAGCTCTCACTTTAAGGAAGTTCATTAAACCTGTAGCAGGTTTCATAAATTCTTCATTAGTCATTACCCAGCCGGCTGAAAGAGAAGGGAAATATCCCCAGCGATGTCCTCTTGCAAAATTTGAAGATCCATCTGCACGCATAACCAGCGATGCCATGTATGTTTCGTTATAGTTGTAATTAACACGACCAAAGAAACTAGCCAATCCACCTGCAATATTTGGAGAACCCGAGATTCTGGTATCCGTTGTGTTAAGTCCTTGTGAATTGTTAATATAAGCATGGTCAAAAGATCCTGGGAACAAAGAATTGGAGTTGGTAATTGAAAGTTCATTTCCGTAGCCCCATTTTTCAACCGACTGCCCTACCAGGAGGTCGATATGATGTTTGTTGATAGAAGTCACAAAGTTTAATGTATTTTCCCATGTCCACTTAGTGCTGTACGATTGTGTTTGAGTAATATCGTCAGTCAGGTTTGAATTGTCGGATGAAAGCTCGTAAACAGGTACATATCTGCGATAGTCACTATGGAAAAACTGATAACCGGCATTGCTTCTGAATTTAAGTTCCTTGACAGGAGCAATCTCAACAAAGGCATTAGCTTGCAGCCTTCTGGTATTTGTGTTCTTCTGACTGTGATTAACACTAATCTTTGCCAGAGGATTTACTAGTCTCTGGTCAAAATCCCAACCTGTAGCAACCATATCTTTATAAACAAAGAAATCACCATCAGTATTGTAGGCCGGTAATAAAGGAGAAGCAATAAGAAGGTCACGAACGTTATTATTGTATATACCCCCAATATTTAAACCAGATTTATTCGAAGATGTAAATGTTACATTCTCTCCAAAAGTAATGATAGCACGATCGTTTTTCCTCAGCAGTGTGTGGTCTGAATTAAGATGAACAGTGTAGCGTTCAAATTTGGGAACAGCAGATTTTCCTATAGTACCTTCCTGCCCAAGATATGAAAAGCCCATTGCAACTCTCGACATATCGCTACCACCGGAAATATTTACGGAATGGTTGTTGATTGGAGCATTATTGTTTTTTGATTCTTCAAGCCAGTTAGTTCCATTCCATGAACCATCCATTATACTTTGATAATGATTTGGAACCAGAGTTTTAAAATTATATTCTTTTGCACCTGAAGAAACAAGAGTTGAATTAACAATTTCCATATACTGTTTTGCATTCAATGTTTCAATGCCATTTGTACTTGCATTCTGAACACCGGTATAGCCATCGTAGCTTACAACAAAATTGCCTGCCTTACCTTTTCTTGTTGTTACAAGAATAACACCGTTTGCAGCCCTGGCACCATAAATAGCAGAGGAAGCAGCATCTTTGAGAATGTCAATTGATTCTATATCACTTTGATTCAAGGCTTCGAGAGAACCGCCGGCTACTCCGTCAATTACTACCAACGGATCTGAAGAGCCTGTAGTTCCCAGACCGCGAATATTTATTTTATAACCTTCGCCCGGCTGGCCTGAGCGCTGAACAATATTCACACCGGGAGCTAAACTTTGTAAAGCACCAAGAGCATCAACAGAATTTCTTTTGGAAAGACTTTCACCATCAACCTGAATGGTAGAACCTGTAACAAGTTTCTTCTTTTGAACACCGTATCCGATAGCTACAACTTCTTCAAGTCCAATGGCATCTTCAGAAATAACAACGTTGATTACATTATTGTTATTAACCGCTATTTCCTTAGTTTTATAACCAATAAAAGAAAAAACAAGGATTTGATCAGCTGAAGCAGAAGGAATAGAATATTCACCGTTTATATCAGTAATAGTACCCATACTTGTACCTTTTACATATACCGTTGCTCCGGGAATAGGTTCGCCGGATTCTGAGCTAACTTTTCCTTTAACGGGTTTTGACTGGCTGTTTTTTTTATTTTCTCCCACATTAGTGAGGATAATGTGCTTGTCCTTAACAACATACTCCACACCAGAATCATTGAATAATTCATCCAGGATAGCATAAATATTCTGATCATCGACATCTATATCGACAACCCTTTCTACGTCAACCAATTGATTGTTGTAAATAAAGAAAAACTCAGAATTGTTTTCAATTTCCCGCAGAACTTCTTTGACTGAAGTATTACTGCGATTAAGACTGATTCGCGTATTTTGCGAATAAATTTTGTTCGCAAAAATGCTTAAAGATGAAATCAGAATAATTAAAATAGTTAGTTTCATAACAAATAATGCTTTTTTCAGGATTAACCAATAATGATCAATCCCATCCAAACTGTTTTTTTTCATAAATTTGATGGTTTAAAGATTATTTAATCACAAACCCTGCCTTGCAGGTTTATTAACAGGGGATTGCGTCAACAATACCCTGTTATTTTTTATTTATAGCTTATATTTTTTCATTATTTACTTTTCAGGATTACTTTTCTTTTAGACATTGAATTATCGGTCTGCATGTTTGAATGCTGAACGACGTAACTCATTGGGGATGTAAGACTTAAAATACTAAGTACCTGTTCTAGCGGTTCATCAATAAAAGTACCGGTAAAACGATAGTTTTCAAGCTTTTTATCTGAAATTACAATATCAACATTGTACCATTTTTCAAGTTTCTTTACTATTGTTTGAATAGGGTCGCCAAAGAATACTATACGACCTTTAACCCATGCTGTATATTTATACATGTCAGAAACATTTGTTTTATAGATTTTGTTGTCAGCAATATTCAATGTTGCAACCTGATTTGGAGTAAGTTCCATTATGTTTTCATCTTTTTTGCTGCCCGGTTTCTGAAGAGCAACACTTCCTTCAACCAGTGCAACGTTTAAAAGCCGGTTATCGGAATAAGCATCAACGTTGAATGAAGTACCAAGCACTCTGATGTCAAGTTTTCCTGTTTGTACAATAAAGGCCTGCCTTTTATTTTCTGTAACATTGAAAAAACCTTCCCCATCGAGAGTGACTCTTCTTTCTTTTTTATTTTTAAATGAAAGAGGAAATTTTAATTTACTGCCCGAATTTAGATACACCGTTGTGCCATCAGCAAGTTCCACCTTAGCCTGAGTTCCATAAGATGCTTTTATCTCCTGATAGACAGCACTTGATGAATCCTGATTATTAACAGTTTCATCATTGGAATTTTTAAAGTAGTTGTAAATTCCGGATAGTATAATTGCCAATACAAAAACGGCAGCAATACGTATGGCCACTGAAATCCACTTTTTCGAAGAAACTAGAGGCCTAACTCCTTTTGATATAATATTCCGGGCTTTTTCTTTGTCGATAGCATCGGGGAGAATTAAAGAACCTGTCTTCGACCATAAATAAACCAAATCGTTATATTCCTGATTGTTTTCCCTGTTTTCCAATCTCCATGCTTCAAGATCAGCTTCTTCCCTTTCAGTTAGCTTATCTGTCAATGACTTAGCAATAATTGAGTATATATTTTCTGATACAGGATTCATTTTCTGTCATTTTGTTTATTTAACAGACGAATGCAGATGGTTAATACCCTATATTGAAGTTAGAAAAAATTAATCAGAATTATTAAGAAGCATAAATAACAAGAGCGTTTTACCTTTTTGTTTAGGATCAGCCTGTAAAGGAAGAAATTCAATAAGTTCACTTCTAAGTAGTTTCAGCGATCGCCCAATAAGGGCTTCTACCCCTTTAACAGAAATTTCCATTTTTACAGCAATATCTTTGTTAGATAAGCCTTCAAACCTGCTAAGTTCAAAAGCAATCTTACACCTTTCCGGAAGTTTATGAATAGCCTGCAGCAATTTATCTTCAAGTTCGTTTTCTGACAGCTGATCTTCAGTAGTATTTGCTGATTCTTCAGTTAAAATTTTTTGTTGTGCTTTAAGTCCGGCTTTCTCCTTGCGAATATGGTCGATGCTATGGTTACGGACCATGGTCATCATGTATGACAATAGGTTTTCTACGTTAAATAAAGCTTCCCGTTTCTCCCATAGTTTAATAAAAACCTCCTGGACAACACCTTCAGCCATACTTTGGTCTTTGATAAAAGTGAAAGAGAACCTGCACAGGTATACATAAAATTCATTGAAGACATAATCAAATGCCCGTGAATTCCCCTCACTAATTTCTTTAGTAATAAATTTTAAACTTACTCCCCTATCGTAAAGCATCAGTAATAATATCAAAATCCTCTTCTCAAAGATATAAAAGAAAGTAATCCTGCGTGTCTCCTCACTACCAAATTAGGACTTTCTCACATTACAATGGGACTTTCTCCCATTATAATAAGAGAAAGTTCGAATGAGGTACGAATATGACATGTATTATGCAGCTATCTATCAGAACAAAAATGATGAACAAAATTCATTAGCTGATTAGTATATGGAGTTAAAAAAAACAATTTATCTCTGCTTAAATGAAATTGAAAAATCAGGTTTTACTTTGTGGGAAATACTCATTTTATTACCATAACTCAAACAAGTATTCCTGTGAACACATAACAATTGCCTGTATTTAAACAGCCGGCTCATTTATCTTTAGTACGTTGAAAGCCTAAACATAAATCGCAGATTACACATCATAATGCAATACTTAAAAAGTCAATCATTCAATAATAATATCATACTTACCCAACAACCCCCTAATCCCTGACATTGAAAATTTTGCCTTTTTAATATTATTATTTTCAGGATCTATTGAATAGTTAATAGATGTCCTCAAATCAGCTTTTTCGATCGTAGTATGGTCGAAAACGGCTCCTGAGAGGTCACTGTTATCAAATATTGATTCAGTCAGGTCGCACTCAGAAAAATCTACTTCCTGTAGCCGGGTATTGAAGAATTTAGTTCTTTTTATCTTAGTCTTATAAAATAAAGAGTTATTCAAAATACAACTATCGAAACTGAAAGAAAGACCAAACTCATTGCAATGACTGAAGTTCAATCCCAACATTTTACAATCCTTGAATCTTATTTCCCGGAAGGCAGTCTTTAAAAGTTTTGCCATGCTTAGATTACAGCCATTGAAAGTGCAATCTGTAAAAATGAAATCAGACAGATCAGCATTCGAAAAATCACAATTAACAAACTTGCAGTTGTCATACTCCCCTCTTTTTAATGGAGCCTCATTAAAATTGATTTTATCGAATATTTTATCTTCAAAGTATTCTTGTTCCATTGTTAAAATTTAGTTTTCTTATAATATTCACTCATTATGAACCACGCTTTTTTCTTCTGTCCCTTTTCCGATAACAAACCTTTCCTGTTATATCCATTTTGATAAACAGGATGCATTCTTCCCGGCGATCGGTAATCAAATAGCAACCATGGACATACTCCACACAAATTTGGTATGGTGGAAAACATTTCAATTTGATTTTTGTAAATGTTAGCCTGATAATCCTCATTCCAGTTATTGGCTTCGTCAGATGGTCCTTGATTATTGCCACACAATGCTTCTCCTCCAAACTCTGAAATAAACACCGGTTTGTCCTTGTATTTCAATTTCCATTTAGTCTCAACCGGCTTACCCTGCCAAGGGACGTACCAACCGATATATTCATTGAGAGAAATTATATCTGAATATTTATAAAGCGTGTCCCAAACATCAAATGTATTATTTTGATATCCCTGTGTATTTACTACATGCGTAATCAATCGTGTGGAATCCATTGCCCTGCATTTTGCTGTCAGTTTAATAAGCTCTTCATTTCTTCCGGGAGTAAAATAATAAGTCTCATTTGATAAGCTCCATATAATAACACTGCACCTGTTCTTATCCCGGCAAACCATTTCATTGAGCATAGTTTCAATTTTTCCGGGAACGTCATTATCTGAGAATTTAATATGCTGATAAATTGGAAGCTCATCCCAAACCATCAATCCCATTCGTTCAGCTTCCCTGATCATATTTTCACTATGCGGGTAGTGTGCCAGCCTAACCATGTTGCATCCTAATTCTTTTGCTGCACTTAGTAATATGCGGGCATCTTCAATTGAGAAAGCCCGTGAAGCAGTGTATGGATTCTCTTCATGGATATTCACTGACTTAAGGAATACAGGGGTTTTGTTAAGCCAGATTTGATTGTTTTTCATTTCAATGCACCTGAACCCTATCTGATCCTGAATTGTGTCTGTTTCGCTCTCTATTATGACATTATATAGCTTTGGATTTCGAGGAGACCAAAGCTCAAATTTATTACTAAACAGTACTTCTGCTCTTCCTTTCTCGTTAGTTTGTGTCTCATATAAAATCTCTGCTTCCGGAATCTTTATTTTAACCTTTTGTAATAATTTACTTCCATCTAATTTAACAAATCCCTTAATAGTTTCCAGACTACCCTTTTCAAGCTGAATGTTGTAATCGGAAATGAAAGTATTGGAGGTA
>JAGODU010000092.1:14517-16512 GCA_017998095.1 Prolixibacteraceae bacterium
AATGATGGGTAAAAGGAACAGAATAATTGACAATGATAAACGA
Source organism: Prolixibacteraceae bacterium (assembly GCA_017998095.1). The sequence continues at coordinate 14,561 of JAGODU010000092.1, forward strand.
AAATCAATAAGTATATTTCTCATATATTTAATTTTCACTTAATAAGATTAGAATGATTAAAGATAGTTATAAACCGGAATTTTAATGTTGAAATTCAAATTTCTTCAACACATACGAAAAAAGGGCGACCACAAGGATCGCCCCAACGAATATATTTACAAATGTATCATTTTATAGACTTATATGTGAAGTTTTTAAATTTTACTGTTCCGTTTCCCATTGAACACAAGCCTATTCTTAAGCTCATAAAACCACTAAGGACATTATGGTGCAATCCTGAAACTTCAAGAGAATTTTCAATCTTTACCCAGTTAATGCCATCTCTACTATAAAACATATCAACAGTGTTATTGATGTTCATTAAACGCAGAAAAACATGTCTATCAATTACCTTCTTCTCCGTTGGAAACTGCCATCCTCTAAGGTTGGCCAATATATTTTCCTTATCAGCCAAAATTCCTGAGGCATAACTGCTATTGTAAAATAAAACTAATCCCCCAATTGCATCTCCTTCAATTTGCATTTCAACATCAGCAATATAAGAATGATCTGAAGGTATGCAAAGCATTGGTGAACAATCGCTCACTGAAGTACCTTTGCCTTTAATTATCAAATCATTATCTGCAAAATAAAAGCGGGTTGTATCATATTCTCCAAAGAATTTCCAGTGAGTCTTCAGTTTATTGCCATTGAAATTATCATTCAATGAATAAGTTGATTTCCTTTCTGTCAAACCAGGCTTTCTAATTGGCTTGTCGGTTTTTATTCTTCCAGGAGTTTTAAACCAACCGTCAGCTGTCCATTCAACCGGCTGAAGCAATGTCTGCCTGCCCTTATTATAAAAACCATTTTCATAAGCATGGAATAATATCCACCACTTACCTTTTGTATCTTCAAATAAAGTGGCATGTCCTTTAGAACACCATTTTTCACTGTTATTTAGTGTTCTTTCAATTGGATTATATGGAGAGTTCTCCCAAGGACCAAACGGCGATTTTGAACGTGCAGATATAACCATGTGGCTTGTTGCCGGACCTGCTGTTCCACCTTCTGCAACTGTCAGATAGTAATACTCTCCCTTCTTGGTAATTTTGGGTCCTTCAAGACAAAAACACTCTATCGACCAATCCCTTGGAATTGGCCAGCCACTATATACATAGTTTGTTTCACCTGTAACCCTGAGACCATCTTCCGACAAGGGCACATAACCCCCATGACTGAAATACAAATATCTGTTGCCTTCTGCATCTTCAAAATGACCCGGATCAATACCATCAACGTTTAAGTTAACAGGATCGCTCCATTTACCATTAATTGAATCAGCACAGATTACATAGTTGGTATTGCTGGCAGGGAAATAAATGTAGTACTTGTTTTTATACTTCACCAGATCGGGAGCCCATACTGAACCAACATATTTGTAAAGAGTATTGACAACAGGATTCCAGTTTATGAGATCTTTCGACTCCCATATAAGTAATCCCGGATAATACTCAAATGATGAATGAACCATGTAATACGTTTCACCATCTTTTAAAATGCTTGGATCAGGATAGTCACCTGCAAAAACAGGATTTACATAATAATCTTTACCCTTTTCATTTTCCGTGGTTTGAAATTGAGCAGATGCCATAAGGCTTGAGCACAGATTTATTGCTGCAATCAGGATTATTGTTTTAATTATTAGTTTCATATTCATCAAATTAAGAAATATCACCCTCTAATTACTATTTTTCAGAACTTTAAATGTTTTAATAAAATCATCGCCATAAACCTGGACATAATACATTTGAGGTTTAAGATTGTAACCTAAAGATAATGAACTCTTTTTATCATTATTTTTGATTGTATCAATCTTCCTCCCCATGATGTCGTATACCTCAATCTTGTTTATGATTTTAGGATTATCAGTTTTTATACTTATGAAATTATTAAAAGGATTAGGATACAGA
>JAGODU010000324.1 GCA_017998095.1 Prolixibacteraceae bacterium
TCAATAAACATTATGGCGAAAATCATGGTATTAAGCTTGCTCTTACTGAAACAGAAATCAAATCATCTGATCCAAACATAACAGCTGTAGCTTATGCTTCTATGATTGGAACTTTTGCCAATAATGGTGTTGAAATATTTACTCCATGGACATGGAAAACAGGTATGTGGGAAGTTCTTCATCTTTACAGCCACTATGCTCAGGAAATAAAGGTAAACACATCTTCGTCTTTAGACAATACTGTTTCTGGCTATTCCACAATTAATACTAAGGCTGATTCAATGACTATAATTCTTGTAAACAGGGATTTATCTGCCTCCAGAAATGTAACTGTTAATCTTGATAGCTTTATCGTTGCCGATGGAACTTATTCTGCACTTGAATTGTCATCTTTACCTTCTTCAGAAACTTTTAAATCGCACACTTCAAATGCCCTTAAAAACAAATCTGTTAGTGTTTCAAATAATTCATTCACAATAAGTCTTCCTTCTGTTTCAACAACAGCTGTTATTCTTTCAGGCAAGACCCTAACAGGTTTTAATAGTATAAAAACAAATAATGAATCAGGGACTTTGAAATTATATCCAAATCCTGCCAGAAATAGTATAAATGTAAAGATTAAAAATAAAAATACTTTGTTTTCTAAAGTGACTATTTCAAATGCCTCAGGCAGAAATATTGATTCGTATAACTGGGAAAGTTCAGGATATTCTTACTTGAATATCAATACTGAAAAATATCAAAACGGTTTTTATTTTGTTACTGTGGCTAATGATGATTTTACTTATACGGGAAAAATTATAATTAATAAATAGTTTAGTTTGATTTGTTTACATGAAAGTATATCTCTGTTCATGATATAATTTCATTTTCTTTCACCCTGAATTCTACTATCTTTTTTATAAGTTCAACAGGCAACTCTTTATCATTTGGAAACTGAACGGATCCCTTTCCCTGTTTATATTTCGAAAGTTCTTTTTTGAATTCTGAATGTCCGCTTGGAGTTGCATAAAATCCAATATGCTTTTCATATCCTGCAAAATATACCAAAGGCTTACCACAATATATATAGCCTGGCATCCCATAAGAAAAACCTTCTTCTGCTTCAGGTGCAGTTTCTTTGATTATAGCCCTTACAAGTTTTAATCTTTCCTTTATTTGATCAGGAAAAGTTTCAATATATCCATCAACATCAGAAAATATCTTCATCTTAATTGTATCTAAAAGCTAAAAGCATAAATTGTATAATCAAAATTTCTCTTTTCATATCTGATAATTTTATTTGATATTGTATTAATAACTCACATACAATTTACATAATTAACTGAAATATAGTCACCTTTTCCATAATCTTTTTAATTGTCTTTATATATTTTAAAATCTCATATTGACATATCATACATATATCTTCTCCATTTTAGTACTAATCAATAATTGCCTGTCTGATAAATAAATTCCACTTTTACATATTCAAAATAATCATTTCACCTATGAAGAAAATATCTATAATCCTGATCTTTCTAATAGCCGTTATGACGGTTAAAGCAACAGTCGTTTCAATAAAGAAAGAAAGCGACGGCGTAACTTTCAACCTTGATAAAGGAATTATGAAAGTTAAAGTTTGTCTTGACAATATGGTCGAGGTTAAATATACTACTCTGCCTTTATTCCTCGACAAGAAGTCGTTGGTTGTCAATAACGAGTGGAAGTTCTCTCACGACTTTACTGTAGCTGAAGCACCACGAGAAGTTACGATTACTACTAAGGCAATGAAGGTTATTGTCAACAAAAAAACCAACGCAGTAAAATTCACTGACCTGTCGGGAAATGTTATTTTGAATGAAGCAGAAATTGATGGTAAATCAATGTCTGAAGCTACTATTGCTGATATTAAAACATATACATGCACTACCCTTTTTGATTCTCCTGCCGGAGAAGCTTTGTACGGACTTGGATGTCATCCTGAAGACTCATTGTCAATCAATTATAAGGGAAGAAACCAGGCCATGACGATTAAATACATGACCGGTGCCATTCCTGTTTTGCTTTCTACACGTGGCTATGGCCTTTTATGGGATAACTACTCAGCTTCAAATTTTAATGGAGATGAAAAAGGCAACTCCCAATTCAAATATGTTTCTGAAAGCGGTAATATGGTTGATTACTACTTTATTTACGGTCCCGATTTCGATAAGATTATTTCTTCATACCGTATTGCAACAGGCGTTGCCCCCTTGTATCCAAAGTGGGCATTTGGCTTATTCCAATCTCAGGACAGATATAAAAGTCAGGCTGAAGTATTAAGCGTGAAAGACAACTACCGTAACAACCGTATTCCTGTTGATGTCATTGTACAGGATTGGTTTTACTGGGAACCCGATGTTATTGGCTCGCATGTTATGTGGCCTGAGCGCTATCCAAACCCAAAGGCTATGGTTGATGAACTGCATAAGGCAAATCTCCATGCCATGATTTCAATATGGCCTGTCTTTTCAAAAGGCACCAAAACTTATGACCAGATGTGCCACTCAGGCGGAATGACTGATATCCTTTGGGATAATGCATTCACCCACATTCTCGATAGTTATTATGATGCACACAGCAAGCAGGCACGTGACCTCTACTGGAAACAAGCATACGACAGTCTGATAGGACGCCACGGCTGGGATGCATGGTGGGTAGACCAATGTGAACCGGATAATAACGGAAATATCGACCTTCGCCGTAAAAGTAATTTTGCCATAGGCAGAGGAATTGATTATATGAACACTTATTCTCTTATGCACTCTGAAGGTTTATATGAAAACTGGAGAAGGGACATTCCAAATAAAAGACCTTACTTCCTTTCAAGGCAAGCTTTTGCAGGACAACAACGCAATGCTGCAACTCTTTGGTCAAGTGATATTACCTGTACCTGGCATTCATACAAAAATCAGGTTCCTCAGGGTATTAACGCTTGCACTTCTGGTATTCCATACTGGACTTCAGATATTGGTGGCTACCATTTCCATTGGATGGCTCCTGACTGGAAACTACCAATAAACAGGGAGCTTTTTACCAGATGGTTTCAATTTGGAGCTTTCAGCCCCGTTTTTCGCATCCACGGCAAAGGTGAACGTGCAATATTCTCCGATAACTGGGATGCTCCTATGAAGGAAATTCTAATGAAATACGACAATTTAAGATACAGGCTCATGCCATACCTCTATTCTCTTTCATGGAAAGTGACCAGCGAAAACTATACACTAATGCGATCCCTTGCATTTGACTTCAGAAATGACCCTGCTATTCAAAACATTCCCGATCAGTATATGTTCGGACCGGCTTTTCTTGTCAATCCTGTAACTGAAAGGATGTATTCCCTGCCCGACGCTGAAAAAATAAGTAAAACAAGAAAGGTTTATCTGCCTGCCGGAACCGACTGGTACAACTTCTGGACAGGTGAACTTTTAAAAGGAGGACAAACAATTGATGCAGCTGC
>JAGODU010000325.1 GCA_017998095.1 Prolixibacteraceae bacterium
GGTGAAAATTTAGGGTTTTAAGATGCCCTAACCCTATTTTTCAGAGTCTTTTTTCTGAAAAATAGCGGTAGGTCATTCGCAACGAATTCCCAATTTATACGACCAAAGGGAGTAAATAAATTGGTGAATGAGACTGCGAGGTATGGGGACATACTCCTTAGCAGGAGGAATGTCCCCTTATTACGAAGTGTTATCCTGAACAAAGAGAAGGATCTCATGAGATTCTTCGAGCTAAAGCTCTCAGAATGACAGGTAGCTTATTCATAGCAATGGCTATCCACGATTTATTCATATAAAACAACAATAGTTTATATTATAATTTCCGGTTCCTCGTATGTTTCTCCGAATGTATCAACTGTAACCTTGCTAAGTTTAACTTCTGAAACAGGTCTGTTCATGCGGTCTGTTTTTGTTGTTGCAATTTTATTAACCACATCCATCCCTTCAATTACTTTACCAAATGCGGCATATTGTCCATCGAGATGAGGTGATTTTTTATGCATTATAAAAAATTGCGAGCCTGCAGAATCAGGAGACATTGCCCTTGCCATTGACAATACTCCTTCATCGTGCTTTAAGTCGTTTTTAAAACCATTTGAATTAAATTCACCTTTTATGGAATATCCGGGACCACCCATTCCATTCCCGTTTGGGCATCCTCCCTGAATCATAAACCCTTTGATTACTCTGTGAAAAATTTTCCCGTCATAAAAATTCTTATTAATTAATGAAATGAAGTTTCTTACAGTGTTTGGTGCTATCTCCGGATATAATTCCGCCTTGATTATATCCCCGTTTTCAAACTCAAATTTTACTATCGGATTCATTATTCCTCCTGAAATTTTATTCTTTAATATACTTTACAATATCAATCGAAAAAATTCAATACTAATCCGTCTCGACTGCATTATTGTTTTTTTTATTCTGTGTAACAACTAAATAGGATTAGAATATATTAAAGTAAAGTAACAGTAAATTATGAGGAGGTTATGCCAGCATGAAATGCTCAAATAAAAACGATGTTTTGGGAACTGGCGGCATTGGGGATAGATGTTGCACCGGTCAATCAAGTTGTGACTGGGATGGTACATTAAGAAATGTAGTTTCAGAACCCATATACGTACAAAAAGTTTATGATGCAGTTTTATTTAACCTGCAAGGATTAAAAACAGCTCCGAATACTTGTTTCGAACCGCCATTAGGCTGTGGAACAAATATAATAAGAATAGCAGATATCAGATGCAGAAAATTCTTTAATCCGGATAATATAAAAGATCCATGCAATTTAAAGATTAATCCAAATACTACATTGTCAGGAGGTCAGTTTGTTAAAAAAGAAGATGGCTGTGACTTTAAAGTTATAGGACCGGATGGAACATTAAGCCAAAAATTAGTATTTGCAGATACATCATTCTGTGATGAAGAAGAATTGGGTACCCCGGTATTTGGAACTCAGGAAATTGAAATTTCAGGATGTGTTGAAATTGAATTAGATTTAGTTGTTACACCTTGCGATTCAAATCGAGAAAGTATAATTACTTTATCAGCCTTAGTTGAAATTGCTGATGAATGCAATCCGTTGGTATTGACTAATTTCTTTGAAATTTGTGTTCCTTCGGTATTTGATTCTGCATTCTTGCCGCGATTCACTGAATTCTGCAACCTTGATTGCGTTGTAAGACTTGCAACAAACAGCATCCAAAGAGACTTTGAAATTGACCCGAGAACAGGAGTATTGTCTGTAAATCTTATTATTTCACTCTGCATCACCTGTGAAAAGAAAATAGTTGTTCCTGTTCAGCTTTGCGTACTTTCTACCGGATTTGTGGAGTTAGCTCCTGAGCAAGCAGCTATATGCCCAACATTCCCAAGATTATTCCCACGCCAAATCGATGAGAATTCAGTAGGCGGTGCAGGCGACAGATGCCGGCCAAGAGCACAATCGGTTGATGATTAATAACAAATAGTCATTGTTATTACTAAATGAAACCCACTATGTCAGTGGGTTTTCATTATGAGATCCTTCTCTATCGCTCAGGATGACAATCACAGGGCATATTCGTTTATCGTGGTCTGGTAATCACGTTATAATTCTGAGGGCTCCCGAAGTATGGCATTATACATTTACTGCTTATTCGGCAGATTTTTTGCTTGTTTTTTTCCTTTTCTTTACACACTCATTGAGCAAATATTCTATTTGACCGTTTATTGAGCGAAAATCATCCTCAGCCCAACTTGCTAATTCCTCCCAAAGAGATGATGATAATCTCAATAATAATTGTTTCTTTTCTTTGTCCTTTTTATTTTTTTCTATGTCCGTTTTATTTTTTTCTATTATCACCAGCTCCTTTCCATAGTTTCTCACACTAATCACTTACCGTTAATAAAGTGAGCCCGAGTTTACTATGGGCTGTGCATCTTTGTTACCGCAAAGAACAACTAACAAATTGCTGACCATTGCCGCTTTTCTTTCTTCATCTAATTCTACAACATTATTTTCACTAAGTTTTTCAAGTGCCATTTCAACCATTCCAACGGCGCCTTCCACTATCATCTGCCTTGCATCGATTATAGCTGAAGCTTGTTGTCTTTGAAGCATTGCTGCAGCTATTTCAGGTGCATATGCCAAGTGAGTGATTCTTGCTTCAATTATTTCAAGACCTGCAACTTCTACTTTTTCCTGAATTTCCTCTTTAAGCTTATTGGCAATTTCCAAACTGCTGCCCCTTAATGTTTTTTCGTTGTCGTCGCCGAATGTATCGTAAGGGTAAAGTCTCACAATATTTCTTAAGGCAGAATCACATTGAATTGACAAATATTCGGTGTAGTTATCCACGTTGAAAACTGCCTTTGCTGTATTAACTACTCTCCAAATAACCACTATTCCTATAGTAATGGGATTTCCTAAGGCATCATTTATTTTTTGCCTGTCATTGTTTAATGTCATTGTTTTTAATGATATTTTTTTGCTTTTCATGTTTATATTCAAATCAGGATTTTTTTTATCTTTACTAACTCCTTCAATTGAAAGTAGTGCTGATGTTGCAGCATTGCCGGCCGGATTTATGGAAGTTACGAACGGATTAACAAAATAGAATCCTTCACCTTTTAGCGTACCGTAATATTTTCCGAATAATGTGAGAACAAGTGCTTCATTCGGTTTTAACACCTTTAGTCCTGCAAACAAAACAGGACCTATGACGGAAAAATATAAAATGCTTATTACAATCATAACAACTTGCAGTGCACCTTCCAAAGAACTTAAACTAATAATAAACAGCAATATCGAGCCTAACATTAATACAATATTAAGAATCAGCATAAACATGCCATTCATAGAACTTGGTACTATTTCTTCAGTAATCAATTTTTCTTTATTCATTTTTGATATTTCCTCCTTATTTGATATTTCATGATATCAATTTGATATCATTATTATATTATACCATTTCGCTGGCGTCAATATATTTTGTA
>JAGODU010000093.1 GCA_017998095.1 Prolixibacteraceae bacterium
GCACTGAGCAATGGCTCATAATTAAAACGCGGATCAGGTGTTCCCGATGCTGGAATTGAAGTTTCAGCTAGTTTTATATGATCAATTTTCCTCTTTACCATTAAAGAACGTATGTTCTTTATTAATTATAATATAAAATTGTTCAGGATTTCAGTATTACCCGTTCTCAAATAAACATTACTGCCCCTGGGTTGAATTAATAAATTATCTACTGCAATATTATCTCCTTCAATTAATAGCTGATATACAAAACCTGATTTGAAATTTACATCTTTATCTATCCTAATCCAATTATTATAAACATTATTTTCACTTCTAACATTAAGTTTGATTGTGTCTGTAATAAGTCCATATTTATCCACTAAATTAATAGATGCTTCAGGCATATCATATTTTCTTTTATCAAAATAAATCCAAAATGAAATATTGTTTTCTCCTTTAATCCCTTTTGAAAAAAAGTTCTCTTCGAAAATGATAGCCTCTTTCTTTTTAATTGTGAAAGCTCCTTTTCCAACTAGTGATATTTTTGATGCTGAATCATCATAGTTTTTATAAAAGATCACCTCAGGCAAAGTGTCAGATTTAAAATACTCATTTCCTTTTAGTGTTGATATTATTTTGTCTGAATTTATTTTCCCCTCGTTATAGTCTTTGTTAAATATCTCAGGATCAATACTTGATAAAGATATGTATTTGTCTTCCCAAAGAAGTGTTGATTTGTTTTTTAGCAATTTTTCTTCTGTAGTTAAACTGTCTTTATTGCAAAGAAGCAGAATAGGCAGGTTATTTAAATCCTTCAATCTTTCTTTCTTTATTTGAAGGTCAGATAAAAGTTGGACATTTGACAATGCGTTACTGAAAGATAAGTATGGAGAAAGAGATTCAATTATCGGTAACCCTGTGTTATAAGAAACTTTAATTGCTTCTGGAAAAGTATTTAATCCTCTTTCAAACATCAACTTATCTCCGGTTGAATTAGCAAAAGGTAAGAAAAGTATTGCCTGAAATTGTTTTGGATCTATGCCTGCCTGACTAATCTTTTTTAAGTATTCAGATCTGTCTTTATCTATTTTATCATTTGCTTTAACAATATTTTTAAAACTTATTGTACTGTTTGTAATCGAATCGTATGACCAGAATGCAAGTGTTAGTATCAAAATCCACATTGCCTTTTTACTTTTACCTTCTTCTTTTAGTTTTAAATGAAAATTGTATATGTAAACTGCTGAGTAAACAGTAAATACATAAAAGAAAATCCATGAGAATCGTCCCAGAGCCCTGAATTGTTTTAAGGAAGGAAAAATCTTTGCTAATACTGTTGTTCCGGGGAAACACATTGAAAAAAGTAAAATTAAAAAAGAACCAAAGAGGAAAATGTTTAATTCTTTTTGGGGAAAAATTACTGATAAGTCTTTTCTTGTATAGAATCGATATATAAAATTAAGAGAAAAAACAACTGCTATGATCATAGCCGGTAAGCCCACAAATGATTGTCCTTCCCATTTTATTCTTGTCATATTGTAGATGTTCTCAGGGAGTAGCTTAAAAAGCTGATCAAAAGGTAAAAAGATGCTAAATAAATTTGAAGTGTAAATACTGAATCCATAAGGATTAGAAGGTCTGTCATTTACCCAGTCTGTTAATGCTGTAAATCCATTTACAATAAGAACCGGGATTATGGCTATTATAAATAGCATCAGACAAACATTAAACACTTTTTTAACATCTTTTCTGTTAATCCATAATTCTCCTATAATTATTGAAAAAATAAAAAATGAAAAGAAAGCCAAATAATATTTGTCAATAAAACCACCTCCGGTTCCTGATATCAATAATAATACTATCCAGAGCCATTTGTTTTTGTTTTCCTTGATTTTAATAAGAAAATACCAAATCATAGGTATATAAAAAACATATGACAATTCTATTTGAGCTTGAAATCTTTGAAGTTGAGGAGATAAGAATACAATTAATAATGTGATGACAGATGAATACCATACCGGCAATTTACTTCTTCTTAAGATTAAGAATATAAAAGGGATAGATAAAAGAATGGAAAATATCATCAGTAAATTAAGTACTCCGACACCATTTGAATTTATTGGGATTATTTTATTTACAAGTTTTACCACCCATAATAATAAGGGTTGATTGTTATCATACATTATGTGCTCACTATATGGATAGTTTACTCCTTCATGCTTTATCCCTGATCCATATTGCAGATTGTATGAGAAATTGTAATACCCCTTTATTGTTTCTCCGGTCTTATTAAATAAATAAGCATTTGGGTTTAAAATCACCGACTTAAATATCAATAGAAGTATTATTGAAGTCAGTAATGTTATTATTATAATTGCTGTACCGTTTTTCTTCATTTAACATTTATAATTAAATACTTAAAAAAATATTTTCATTCATTATCGGCCATCCAAATCGCATCAAGTAAAATCATTGAATCAGGTGTAATGTTTTTTTGTTTAGCTTTTTCTTTACATTTTGATAACCAATCAGGAGTATTGTTAATACTATAAATATAATAATCAATTTTCTTCTGTCGCATATTTATTATTTTTAATTCTCCAGGATCATTTTGAGCTTTTACCCTGATTATTTTATTATTTAACTCAGTATCTGAATAAATTGTATCATAAATTAACGAGATATTATTTCTGGCAGCAGCTTCATCTATTTGGCTGTGTAATAAATTTGATTGCCGGCCGGGAGTAGAATAAACATTTATATTTGTTCCAGTAATGATCAGGCTGTCAAGATTGTAGGATTTAATCCTCCATGACTTGACTAAGTTATTTCCTTCGTATGTAATTATATTGGGATTAAGCCTGATAAGCAGAGGATAATATAATTCTTTATGGGCACAATAACTTAATCCATAAATTAATGCATTTTCTAAATGAGGTCCGCTTTCCCATGTGGGTTCTATGAACCAGAAATCCTCTTCTGAAATTTCATTTTTAACAAAATCTATAGTTTTCTCACGATGACGAATATCTTTGGCTATTTGAGGAATGTCTTTTTCAACCTTAATAATGTTTATTAAAACAAAAATAACAGGCAATAAACTACTATATAAAATTAACTGTGGCTTTTTCTTGATATGTATTGATAGAAATTCCGAAAAAATAAAAAAAATAAATCCGTAAGAAATGAAAATTGGAACCAGATAATAATTTTTAAAGTGTTTTGAAACCATTATTATTTGAAGAGCTATTATTAAAATGAACCCGGCAAATATCCAGTAATGATTTTTGACACCATTTTTCTTCTTTTGAATAAGGGCATAAATAAAAGCAGAAATCAGAGCAATCATTAATATGATAATTTCCGGATTAAGTTTAATGATCTCAATAAAACTATCAATCATTTTCTGAAGGTTAAAGACCTTAGATTCTCCGCTGCCATATATGCCATCATGATTGAAGATACCTGTAATGAATCTGCTGAAATTTTTAAACTGATTAAGAATTGGAGAAATAAATATTAAGAAAGAAATAATTCCTGAAATTGTGTATATAAACCTGTTTTTATTATTGTTAATCAAAAAAAGAGGTAAAATTAGAAGTGGCAAAAAGTTAAATTTGGTAGCCAAGCCTAAGGCCATAATTACGCCACTCCATAAAGCAAATAATCGGTTTGACTGATTCTTATATCCATGTTTTAAATATACAATTATAAAAAGAAGTCCCGTTATTATGAAAAATCGGTCAGGATTAACGCGGCTAAATAACCACATTAGAACATCATTGTAGAAGCATCCGGCTTGAAGTATAATAATTTTCCAGACTGGAATTTTCCTTTTCAAAGCGATAAACCCAATGATTAATACAAGGATTGTTTGAATAAATAGTAAGGAAAATGAAATAGTATTGAGATATACTTCTGGTCGTGTAAATACATCTTTGGCTATATCTTCTTTGCCTGAAATAAAATGAGTCAATCTTATTATAAGACCATTAAACACCTGTAAGGGTGTCCCCGGATGGTCGGTATGACCTATTCGGTCAAAATTTAGCATGGAACAATTTAGTCCGTTAATAAGATATGGATATTCAGGATCTGAAGATTTTGAAAAAAAAGGATCCCAGAAGCATAAATTGAAAATTCCCCATACAAAAATCAATGCCGGAATTATTGAAATTAAAAACCTTAATTTCAGATATTTCATCTTGATTATTATTTGAATTTAATTTTTTTTGCAGCAAAAAAGCTCATTTTAATTAAAAGCCAACCATGACTAAAACGGCTTATTTGAGTGGAGCCATATTCACGGTCACGATATCTTACTATTACTTCAGTTATTTTTAAATTTAGTTTAGCGGCACCAAATAAAAGGTCAAAATCTCCAAATGGATCAAAATCTCCAAAATACTTTCTGTTTGCTTTAATTTTCTCATAATCCTTGCGAAAAAGGACTTTGGTTCCACATAGTGTATCTTTTAATTTCTGTCCAAGTAAAAACGAGAAGAACCATCCAAAAAATTTATTTCCCAGAAAATTTAGGAAACGCATGGCTTCTTTTTCCATGGGATAAACAAGGCGGCATCCATTTATAAATTCTCCTTTATTGTCACGCAGAGCCTTATAAAACTTGGGCATGTCTTCAGGAGGGGTCGTAAGGTCGGCATCCAGAATCATTAATATATCACATGTTGCAGAATCAAAAGCTTCACGGACAGCATTGCCTTTGCCCTTTCCTGTTTGCTTCATTACCTTCATGTCAATGTCAGGATACGCTTTTTGTACCCTTAGCATTTCTTCATATGTCCCATCGCTGGAGTTCCCTTCTATGAAAATAAACTCCTGATGTGTTCCAAATTTTGGTGTGCGTTTTATCGCATTTTCCATATTACCCTTTTCATTACGGGCAGGAACTACTATTGTTGTGGATAATTCTATTGGTTCAGAAGATAATGGTCGGGCAGTAATGAAATGTATCAGATCCAGCGAACATATACCTGGAAGGTTTGCAAGAAATTTATTTACAATGAGATTGAAAACTGGTATATATTTTGGGAATAGAAGTTTATTTTCAACTTTAATAATCTCAAAATTCTCCAAATAGAGAATGTTTTCGATATCTTTTATTGATAACCAATTTTGCATAGGCTGCCGGGCCTTAAAACCTAAGGCTTCTCCTAACTTTAAAAATGGTTCCCAAATGTAATTATAACTAGAGATAATAATTTTTGTATGTAGTGAAACATAACTTCTTATATTCCCAAAAAAAGCCTGAACATCCCAAAGTGATGTAATCAGATCAGAGATGATAATATAATCAATTGTTACATCAGGTTTAAATTCTGTAGCATCTGCAATGTAAAAGTCAAGATGAGGGTATTTCTTTTGGGCTATTTCAATTGCCTCATGTGAAAAATCTACTCCAATTCCTTTTGATGGTTTTACTGCATTCAACAAGTCACCAGTCGAGCAACCAAGTTCAAGAACATTGGATCCTTCCGGTATAATAAATGCAAATTGCTTTTCAATTGTTCTTTGATAAAAGCGATTTCTTTTCTTCCATTTATCTCTTTTACTTGCTGTTTTGTTAAAGAAATCTAGTAAGGTTTGTTGCCCCTCTTTCATAAAAACTCTTAATTACGATTAATATAGTACAATAATACAAACAATATTTTAAGTTTTTTTAACCTCCTTTGATTAGCCTTATACTTTTAATACTTTAACACTACCGGAAATAAAAATTTAGATGAAAGCTAAATAAGACCAAGGTTAATTTCAAAAATAGGATAACGAATGGTTTGGTATTTGGATGGTTAAAAGAAAACCAATTGGTATTGAAATTATTAAATCTTTTTTTTCAAAGAATTTATTCGCCGACACTATTTAATGAAAATTTTAAATTTTACCAATCCCCACTTTTGCAACCTGTATTGTAATGAAGTTTTTATAACCCCCATCCCATAAATGAAGCTATTTTTAATATTAATACTTGAGGCTTCTTTAAAGTATTTTGTTGGACAGGTTATCTCTGCTATCTCATACCCTTCATACCAGGTTTGAGCTAACATTTGATTATCAAACAAAAAGTTATCTGAATTTGCATTGTAATTGACAGCATTTAATACTTCTTTAGAAAAAGCTCTGTACCCGGTATGATACTCCGATAGTTTGGCACTCATTAAGATATTTTGAGTTAAGGTAAGAAGCCTGTTCGCAATATATTTATACCATGGCATACCTCCTTTTAGCGCTCCCTTGCCCAGGATTCTTGACCCAAGTACAACATGATAAAGACCATTGGAAATTAAATATATCATTGAAGGTATTAGTAATGGAGTATATTGATAATCAGGATGAACCATGATAACTATATCTGCATTTAATTCCAACGCTTTATTATAACACGTCTTCTGATTGCCACCATATCCCTTGTTCTTCTCATGTTTTATTATATGTTTTATTCCAAGCTGCTTTGCAACATTTATTGTGTCATCCTTGCTGCAGTCATCAACCAGAATTACTTCGTCTACAATGGTCTTGTCAATTTCGTTGAATGTTTTTTCTAAAGTTTTTTCAGCATTATAAGCAGGTAATACAACAACAACTTTTTTGTCTTTTATCATAGTTATAATAGATTGATTTTAAAGTACTGATTTATTTAAGTGGTTGGGCAAAAGTATATATGTCTTTTGCTGTAATCTCATTACCGCATAATATTATTAATCTTTCAATTACATTTCTGAACTCTCTGATATTACCCGTCCAGCTTATCTTTTTCAATTCCAGAATTGCATCGTCTGTTATTTTTTTAACTTGCATACCATATTCAGAACATATCTGATTTATAAAGTAATCAGCAAGAACCGGTATATCATCCAACCTTTCATTTAATGACGGTACACGTATTAATATTACACTTAACCTGTGGTATAAGTCTTCTCTGAAAGTGCCACTTTCAATTTCTTTCTGCAAATCTTTATTGGTAGCAGCTATTACTCTGACATTGATATCAATGGCTTTTTCTCCACCTACTCTTGTTATCATGTTTTCCTGCAATGCTCTTAAAACCTTGGCTTGTGCAGAAAGACTCATGTCTCCGATTTCATCCAAAAAAAGTGTTCCACCTTCAGCTTGTTCAAACTTTCCTTTCCTTTGCTTGATTGCTGAAGTGAAAGCTCCTTTCTCATGACCAAAGAGTTCGCTTTCTATTAGTTCTGATGGTATTGCTGCACAGTTTACTTCAATAAAAGGTCCGGCAGATCTGTTGCTTAACTCATGCAATCTTCTTGCTACTAATTCTTTTCCTGTCCCGTTTGCACCGGTTATTAATACTCTTGCATCTGTAGGTGCTACTTTATCCGTCATCTCAAATATCTTCTTAATCGCTTCAGATTCACCAACGATTACATACTTCGATGTAACTTTCTTTCTTAGATTTTTTGTTTCAACCAGTAATGAAGATTTGTCAATAGCATTTCTGATGGTAATTAATAACCTGTTCAGATCTAAAGGTTTTTCTATGAAATCGTATGCCCCTTTTTTTATGGCTTCAACTGCCGTATCGATATTCCCATGACCGGATATCATTACAACAGGTGTGTCTGGATGTACTTCAAGTAATAATGGAAGTAATTCTATACCATCCATTTCAGGCATCTTTATATCGCAAAGAATTATTTCATATTCATTGTTTTTAACATGATCAAGTGCAACTTTAGCATTTTCAGCCAAATCTACCTGGTATTTTTCATACTCAAGAATTTCCTTCAGAGTATTCCTTATTGACCTTTCATCATCGACTACTAATATCTTTGACATATTTTACTTTTTAGCTTATTTATTTAACTGAAAATTTAATAAAAGATTACAAATTTACAATTTTGTGTCAAACAGGCCGAAATGTTTGCAAATAAGATTGAGCATCCCTAAAATTAAATATTTTTGAATTTTATAACATTTGGTATAAATGCACTAAATTTGAATTTTGTTTAAAACATTGTCATGTTCGAAAAGGAAGTATATATAAATAGGAGAAGCATTTTAAAAAGCACTATTAAACAAGGTCTGATTCTTTTGTTTGGAAATGATGAATCTCCAATGAATTATCCCGATAATCCCTATTATTTCAGACAACACAGTACATTTC
The DNA here is from genome assembly GCA_017998095.1 of Prolixibacteraceae bacterium. The sequence goes on from JAGODU010000093.1 coordinate 8,126, forward strand.
TTTATTATTTTGGATTGGATATTCCATCTCTTGCTGCACTTATTGATCTTGATAACGATACAGAAACTGTTTTTGGTGACGAACTTTCTTTGGACGACATCGTTTGGACAGGAATAAAACCTACAATTAAAGAACAATGCGAACAGGTAGGTGTTAATGAAGTCTTACCTATGGTCAGACTTTATACAATTCTTAGAGAGGCTTCAGCTTCCGACCGGCAAATACATATTTTACCTGCTTATCGTTACGAAAATAAAATAAAATTACTACGGCTTTTAAATATAAGACCGGATCAAATTTCTCTTAAATCTTCTGAAGAATTAGTTAAAGCAGTTATCAGCCAAAGAGAAATTAAAAGCATTGTTGAAATTGAAGAAATTGAAAAAGCGGTTAACTGGACTGTTGATATGCATGAAGCAGCTATTAAAGCAGCAAAACCGGGAATGAAGGAAGCTGAGATTTCTTCACTTGTTACAAAGATTGTTCTTGATAGGGAAGGATACTTGTCTTTTCCTGTTATTGCTACTACTAAAGGCGAAATTTTACACAATCATTATTACGGCAATATTCTAAAAGAGGGCGATTTGTTTCTTTTGGATTGCGGAGCTGAAACTCCAATGCACTATGCCGGTGATTTAACTAGTACTTTCCCTGTTTCAGGAAAATTTTCTCAGAAACAAAAAGATTTGTATCAAATTGTCCTTAATGCTCATAATGGCTCTGCTTCAAAACTTGAACCCGGAATTCCTTTTAAATCAATTCATTTTGAGGCTGCCAGAATAATATTCGACGAGCTTAAAAATCTGGGACTTACTAAAGGAGATGCAGAAGAAGCTATTTCTGAAGGAGCACATGCACTTTTCTTCCCTACAGGACTGGGCCATATGATGGGACTTGATGTTCACGATATGGAAGACCTTGGAGAAATAAATGTTGGATATAACGGAGAAGCAAAAAGTACTCAGTTTGGACTAAAATCTCTTAGATTGGCAAAAGAACTTAAAGCTGGGTTCGTTCTTACTATTGAACCCGGGATTTATTTCATTCCTGAACTTATTGACATCTGGAGCTCTGAAAAGAAATTTGACCAGTTTATAAATTATTCAAAAGTTAAAGAATACATTGGTTTCGGAGGAATAAGAATTGAACAGGATTATTTAATTACTAAAAATGGCTATCGTCTTCTTGGAAGAAAAAAACCAATGGAAATTAATGAAATAGAATCTCTTAGAGAGATTTAATCTTCATTTAGCCAGGTCTCCAGCATCATGTATATGTCTGCCTTTTGTTTATAAGGCATTGCCCCAATCTTTATATTGTGATTGGCACCGGGAACAGTTATTTTTCTTGCTTCACTGTTTGGCTTTAACTTAATTGCTGTTGCTGCCCAAGGATCAAATTCTCCATATATCAATAGAACATGCTTCCCATTGTTCAGAATAGACTTTTCTATTTGTTTAATTATACTTTTATCATATTTCAAAAAGGTGTTATCGGGGATAAATATTTTATTCATAAACCCTTCTGCATCTTTTATCTTAAGATACTCTTTTAATGGTTTTACATTATATCCGTAGTGACCTAATTCTTTTGCGGCCTGAATGTAATAAGACCTGTAAGGTAAAGATCCTTCGTTTGAGAAGTAATCCGGATTCAATATGTTTAACAGGTATTTGAATTTTTTATTTATATCATCAGATGAAAGAGGTATTTCATTGCATTTGGATCCATATTGCCAGAAATAATATTCATATTCCAAAACCCAGTAATCAAGAACCTCCTCTTTACTTATTTTAAAAGTAAGGTTTCTGGCATCGATCACTGAATCCAGTAACACCTGCATCGCATCTCTGTTTTTTAGAAAATCTTTCTGGAAATTATCAATCTTATCTCTGCATGCGGCACTCCCTACATTATCCAGAAATTTTTCCAGCCTTTTATCTTCTTTGTCATAATTAATCGCAGGAACATAGGCAATCCAAATATCAGCATCATCCGGGTAAAAGGTTTTATATGCAAGCGCATTTGTCCCTCCCTTGCTGCTTCCTGTAACAATCCATTTATTCTTATTGTCGTATATCCTTGAGAAAATCTTTTGAATCCGATGCAAATCAGCACAGGCATTTTTTACTGTTAAGTATTCCCATTTTGGATTATTGGGCATCGATTTTCCAAAATAACGGTGCTCAACTACAATTTGATTTCCTTCCAGAATCTTGCTTAATTCATTTATGTAATTGGGTTTTAGGGCATAATCGGCATTATAACCCTCGGTTACATATATTACCGGACTGTATTTGTTTAAATCAGACAGGATTACTCGTTGTGTAAATTTGCCATCAGAGGGGTTCTCATGATTCAAATATTGATCAATTAAAATCTCATAAGTCTCTTTAAAAAAAGGATAGTGGTTGACTTTTTGTATTGATTTTACTTCAGGAAATTCTTTAATCTTATCTAATAATTCACTCTCCTGTGCTTTTGCTAATACACAGAAGCCCAAGAAAAAACATATAAACCACGCCGATTTTTTAAAATTGAAATTTATTTTCATCTCCTCTCCATTTAAAAACTAAGCACAAGTTAAAAAAAATGAATGACAATTAAATAAATATCATGTCAAAACAATAGTCTTTAATATAGGATTTCTATTAATGAAGAAAATTATCATCAAAAAGGTTGATGTCAGATAAGTTCCAATTCTTTGCCAATCTTTTTAAAAGCCTGTATTGCCTTGTCTAATTGAGCTTTATTGTGAGAAGCTGAAATCTGAACCCTTATTCTTGCTTTTGATTCAGGGACAACCGGATAGACAAACCCAATAACATAAATTCCTTCTTTTAATAATTGCTCAGCAAACTTAACAGCTAAAGGTGCATCATATATCATTACCGGAATAATTGCTGTTTCTCCGTCCAGAACATCAAAGCCAAGATTCTTGATTTCATTTCTGAAATAAATGGCATTGCTGATGGTCTTATTTCTTAAGGAGGTATCCTTTTCAATTATTTCCAACGCTTTTAAACTTGCCCCGACTGTGGCAGGCGAAACTGAATTTGAAAAAAGATATGGTCTGGACCTTTGTCGTAGCAAATCAACTATTTCTTTTTTTCCTGATGTAAATCCTCCATTACCACCACCAAGAGCCTTCCCGAAAGTTGAAGAGATGATATCAACCCTTTCCTGAACTCCGCATCTTTCATGTGTTCCCCTTCCGGTTTCTCCGATATATCCGGTTGCATGACTGTCATCTACAGCTAAAAGAGAATTGTATTTTTCTGCTAAATCACAAATGTTATTCAAATCAGCAATGTCCCCGTCCATTGAAAATACGCCATCAGTAACTATCAGGCGATGTTTATATTTCTGAGTCTTTTTCAGAATTTCTTCAAGATCATCCATGTCCGAGTGTTTGTACCTGAACCTTTCAGCTTTGCATAATCTTACCCCGTCAATTATTGATGCATGATTCAACTCATCTGATATTACTGCACAATCTGAACCAAGCAGTGGTTCAAATAAACCTCCGTTTGCATCAAAGGCAGCACAATATAAAATTGTATCTTCTGTACCCAGAAAGTCAGATACCTTTTTCTCTAATTCCTTGTGTATTTGTTGTGTGCCGCAAATAAACCTTACTGAAGATAAGCCAAATCCCCATTTTTCAATAGCCTCGCAAGCTGCCTTTTTTATCAGGGGATGATTACATAAACCCAAATAGTTATTTGAGCAGAAATTTAATACCTTCTGACCTGTAGATATAATTATTTCAGAATCCTGTGGTGATATAATTATTCTTTCTTCTTTAAAAAGGCCATTTATTTTTAACCCTTCCAGAAAATTGCTTATTTCATTCTTTATCTCTCCAAACATATCGTTAAATTATTTGGGCTAATTTAATTGTTTAGTCTTTCAATAAATCTGATTTTTTGCATTAATGATGTAAAATTACTAAGGGAGATGGAGATTATTTCTTCTTGAAATAAATACTTACCTGAAAAACACCAGAGCCTTACCAAATACTAACCAAACACCATAAGCAAACTTTCTTATGGTATTTGGTTAGTATTTGGTAAGGCTCTGGTATGGATTAAATACATACCCATTGGTTTAATAAACTGAAATTTATTTTGATTAAAATTTTTTAATGCGATCATAATATTTTTGAAATCGCAAGCCAAAAATTTATCAAAATAGCTATTAGTAAATCCTTACTAATGAGCTATGTTGTTTTTGTGTGAAGCTGTAAGAAAAGATACTCCTACAGCTATTGCAAAAATTCCGAGTGCTATTATTATTGGTATCATAACTGTAAGTTTAATTGTTTATTCAAATTTAAGACATTAACATCCTTAATACAATATTTGTTTATTTGGTTTTGACCAAACGCTATTTTATTTTGACGAAAGTTTATTTTCCTTTGATAAACGTAAATGATAATTTGCCTCCTATTCAATATATTATTTTTTGTCCTCAATAAATTGAAAGCTTATATTTGCATTGAAAAAATTCATCGATATGACACAAAAGAAAGTAAGAGTCAGGTTTGCACCAAGTCCAACAGGACCGCTTCACATGGGAGGAGTAAGAACAGCTTTGTTTAATTACTTATTTGCCAAGAAATATAATGGTGATTTTCTTCTTAGAATTGAAGATACTGATCAAACAAGATTTGTTCCGGGAGCTGAAGAATACATTATGGAATCTCTTGACTGGTGCGGAATCAAAGTTGATGAAGGAATCAGGGAAGGTGGGCCACATGGACCTTACCGTCAATCTGAAAGGAAACATATTTATAAACAATACGCCGATTTATTAGTTGAAAACGGTGATGCTTATCTTGCTTTTGACACTCCTGAAGATCTTGAAATTCTTAGAAAGGAATATGAAGATAAGGGTGAAGCTTTCACTTATAATTCTTCAACGCGAATGATGATGAAGAATTCAATTTCTTTAAGTGAAAGTGAAGTACAACAATTTTTGGAAGGTGGGGCAGGATATGTTATCAGATTCAAAATGCCCGACAATACTGATGTCTCTGAAGATGATTTGATCAGAGGCACTGTAACTTTCAATACTGACAGACTGGATGATAAGGTTTTATTTAAGTCGGACGGGATGCCTACTTACCATCTTGCCAATGTTGTCGATGATCATTTAATGAAAATTTCTCATGTAATCAGGGGGGAAGAATGGCTTTCTTCAATGCCCTTACATGTTTTGTTGTATCAGAAATTAGGCTGGGACAGACCACGGTTTGCTCATCTTCCATTGATATTGAAACCTGTTGGAAAAGGAAAATTAAGCAAACGCGACGGAGATAAAATGGGATTTCCTGTTTTCCCTTTATTGTGGACTGACCCATTTACCGGCGAAGTTTCAAGAGGATACAGGGAAGATGGCTATTTCCCTGAAGCTTTCATTAATATGTTAGCCTTACTTGGCTGGAATCCGGGTACTGAACAGGAAATATTTTCTATAAGCGAATTGGTTGATGCGTTTGAAATTGAAAGAGTTGGAAAGTCAGGCTCAAAGTTTGACCCGGAAAAGACTAAATGGTTCAACCATCAATATATGCAGATGAAGGATGATGTTCAGATTGCTGATTTGTTTAATATGTTTCTTTTACAAAAAGGTATTGAGGTTGATAAAGAATATGTTATTAAGGTAGTTTCATTATTAAAGGAAAGGGCAACCTTTATTCCTGATTTATGGGAACAAGGTTATTACTTCTTTGAAACTCCCCTTTCCTATGATGAACAATCAGTGAAAAAAAGATGGAAAGAAGGGGTAAGTGAAATAATGACTGAAATCCTTGAATTCTTTAATGCATACAAATCCAATTGGGGAACCACAGAAATAAAAGAAGCTTTTTCTTCATTTGTTACTGAGAAGGGATGGGGTTTTGGAATTGTAATGAATGCCTTCCGTATATGTTTGGTTGGCGCTTCTATAGGACCTGATCTCTTTGTTATCTGCGAGATGATAGGTAAGGATGAGACTATTACACGAATATCAAACGCAATTGAAAATATAAAATAATAACATGCAGACTCTGAATTGAGTCTGTTTTTTTTATATCTTAACAAAGATTAAAAGACTAAAAATTCCTGATTTATGAAAAAGCTAATTTTATTAATAATTGTTCTGATATCAATTTCCGGATATGCTCAGGATAATGTTGTTAAGCTTGGAGTTTTGGGGGCTGGGTACGGCGATTTTTCTTTGATTTATGAAAGAAAAGTTACTCCTAAAAGTGCTATTAATTTTACTGTTGGATACCTGAATCCTAATCTTAGTGTTCTTGATTGGTTTGAAGTTGATAATGCCAGTAGTGGGATGACACTTAGAGAGTTAAAGTCAGGATTTCATACTTCATTTGATTATAAGTTTTACCTTGGGAAAGAAGAAGCCACTAAAGGATTCTATATTGCTCCATATTTAAGGTTTATAAATTATAATAGTTTATTTTCTGATGAAATTGTAGGTAAGGATTTTAATGTTGATGTGAAATTTAATAGTGCAGGTATTGGTTTTCAGATGGGTTATCATTGGATAGTTTATGAAAATATTTCTATTGACTGGTATTTCCTTGGAATTGAAGGCGCATATATGTGGCCTAAAGCAATTTATACAACCGGAGAATCAAATTTCGATTACAGCACTGTAAAAGGATCTATTCAGGAATCGATTTCTTCTATCTGGTATTTTAGAAATAAACTGGTACAAACAACTAACAGAAACAATCAAACTGTTTGGATACCATCTTTTATACCTCTTTTAAGAACAGGTATTTCAGTTGGTTATGCATTTTAATTTTTTTATCAATTATAAATTTTGCTAAATGAAAAAAATAACCTTGATCATTGTTGCTTTATTGTTTTTTCAGTTTTCCCATGCACAGAAAAACATTATAAAGATTAGTCCGCTCGGGCTTACATGGGGCGAGTATAACCTTCAATATGAAAGAATGATTACTGATTATACTTCAGCAAGTATATCTGCTTCATATATTCAGCCTAACTTTCTTCAGAATGAAATTTTTGAAGTGCTGGAGAATTACGGAATTACAAGAACATGCAACGGTGGAGCTGTCAGGCTTGACTACAGGATGTATTCCAAAAACAAACCCGGACCTCAGGGCTTTTACATCGGGCCTTATTTAAGATATACAGGACTTGGTTATATTATCAATATTGATGATTTACAATTTGCCCCTTTAGAATCAGGTATTGATAACCTTGAATCAGGATTTAGGTTTGCACAAATGGGATTGGGAGTAAAACTTGGGGCTCAATGGTTATTGTTTGATTGTGTGACAATTGATTGGAATTTCTTTGGACTTGGAGTTGATTATTACTTGTTGAAGCTTTATTCTGAAGGTACTACTACTTTGGCAGGAGAACCAAAAAGTGTTCAGAAAATTGATAAAACAGATTTCTTTTTGCCCGGAATATCAGGAGGTTTCGCTATTAGTTACGCTTTTTAAAGGAAAAATTATATAGAAAAAAGCCCCGGTTCTTAAATAAACCGGGGCTTTTTTTATCTTAATGTTTGAAATCTGCAAAGAAATCATTGCCTTTATCATCGACAATTATAAAGGCAGGAAAATTCTCAACATATATTTTCCTGATTGCTTCCATTCCTAATTCTTCAAAGTCAACCATCTCTACTGATTTGATACTTTCTTTAGCTAAAACAGCTGCAGGTCCTCCAATTGAACCGAGGTAGAAACCTCCATGCTTTTTACAAGCATCAGTAACTTCCTGTGATCTGTTACCCTTTGCCACCATAATTAAAGAACCTCCAAGGCTTTGGAACTGATCAACATACGAATCCATTCTTCCAGCTGTAGTTGGTCCGAAACTTCCTGAAGGCATGCCTTTTGGTGTTTTGGCCGGTCCTGCATAGTAAACAGGGTGTTTCTTTAAGTATTCAGGCATTGGCTTGCCTTCGTCCAGCATCTTTTTAATTTGAGCATGAGCGATGTCTCTTGCTACAATAAGGGTACCTTTTAAATTAAGACGAGTTTTTACAGGATATTTTGAAAGTTCTTTTAATACTTCTTCCATTGGACGATCAAGATCAATTTCAACAGGATCGGCCAATTCAGGTGCTTTTGAAGGAAGGAAGCGTCGTGGATTTTTTTCAAGTTCTTCTAAGAATATTCCTTCTTCAGTAATTTTAGCTTTTACATTTCTATCGGCACTGCAACTTACACCAAGACCAATAGGACAAGAAGCAGCATGCCTTGGAAGCCTGATTACCCTTACAT
>JAGODU010000326.1 GCA_017998095.1 Prolixibacteraceae bacterium
TTCTTTGTGAATTTTGATATACTATCGAATCAGACATTTCCTGTAACGGGTTTTGATATTATTGTGAGCAATCCGCCTTATGTAACTGAAAAAGAAAAACAACTTATGCAACCTAATGTTCTTGAAGATGAGCCCCATGAGGCTTTGTTTGTTCCCGACAACGATCCTTTGAAGTTTTACAGGGCTATTGTTGAAAAGTCGGCAGTTTTACTTAAAATAGGGGGAGATGTTTATTTTGAAATCAATGAGATGTTCGGGGATGATGTTCGGAAATTGCTTGAAAGTAATAACTTTACTGCTGAAATAGTTAAAGATATTAACGGTAAGGACAGGATTGTAATTGGTCATAAAAACCAGTGATATCTTTATTCTAAAAAATTCTATTAATGAAAAAAAAACATCTCTTTACCGGAATTTTGATTGTTGTATTAGTGGCTTTGATATTGGTTTTTGTTAGAAAAGAAAATACAAAGGATATCAAAATAACAGAAAAAGGGATATTACCTGATGTTGTCATTGCAGAGGGGAGCAATACCAACGATTTGATACTTTTATCCATGAAGGCAATAGGCGGACTTAAAAGCCTTAACATAGAAGGAAAACGGATATTAATAAAACCTTCAATTTTATATGACGGAACTAACGAACTCAATACAAGTACCAATCCTGATATAGTTTTTAAGATTATAGACATGTGTTATGATGCAGGGGCTTGGGAAGTTTATGTAACAGACCATACCCTTGGCAACTGGTCAAAATGTTATAAAAACAGCGGGATAGAAAAATCTTCCAAAGAGGCTTTCGGAAAGATTATTCCCGGCGACGATAAGAGATATTATATCAGTGGCGGGGATGAATCGGGCGATTCAGCAATGATGATCCATAATCTTTTAGAGAAGTGTGATGTTGTGATTAACATAGCCGCATTGTCAGTATCGGATGAAGGAGTAATGAGGGGAGGCTTGTATAATTTTTCTGGTTTAACCTGGGGAAATCGTGCTGCATTTGAAGGTAATAAGGATGAGCGATGGATTAGATTTTTCAAGAGTAACTGGCCTGTATTAACAATCATAGATGCAACAAGGGCAGATGGTGCAATGGTTAAATCAGAAGGTTGGATAGACAAAAAACCAATGCTGATTGTTTCACGGGATCCACTGTTGGCAGAAACAACAGCTTTGGAGATTACTGAATCATTATCATCGGAAGATTCATTTTTATTGAGTCTTGAAAAAGAGGAATTTGGGGAAATAGAATCAGACAAGTCGTCCTTACAATATATCAGGGCAGAATAAAAAAAGCGTTTCGGGATGAAACGCTTTTATCTGTTTTTCAGAATAATTTCTTAAAAACAAAATCTTACTAAGCTTCAGCTTCCTGAGTTGTTTCTTCTGTTGCTTCAGGAGCTTGAGTTTCTGGTGCTTGTTCTTCAGCAACTTCTTCTTCTGCAGCTGCAACTTCTTCAGCAAGAGCTGAATTTTTCTTTGCAATTTCTGCAGCGCGGGCATTCTTAACTTTAGCTTCAGCTTTGAGTCTTGCATCAGCATCAGCTTTAGTCTCAGAAGCAATTTTTTCAACTTTAGCCTGAGCCTTAGCATTCTTTTCCTGTTTCCAGGCCTGGAATCTGCGTTCAGCTTCAGCTTCATCAAATGCGCCTTTCTTTACACCTTCAAGTAAATGCTTTTTCATAAGCACACCATTCTGTGAAAGAATTGTTTTAGCTGTATCAGTTGGTTGTGCACCATTTGTAAGCCAATATAAGGCTTTGTCAATGTCCAGTTCGACGGTAGCAGGATTTGTTATTGGATTCAAAGAACCAATCCTTTCGATATATCTACCATCTCGTGGCGCCCTGCTATCTGCTACCACTATGTGGTAAAAAGCAGCTCTCTTTCGGCCATGTCTGGCCAATCGAATTTTAACTGGCATAATGTTTAATTTTAAATTATTAATTATAAATTTTGAGTCCGCAAAAATACAATATTATTTTCTTATTCAAAGAGTTTAATAAATAATTGAATATTTTTTTCGTTGACGCAACCTTTGTATATTTAATGTCATCTCAGTATTAAAAAAATTAAGTTTATGAACAGACTATTTCTTACCATTTTATTAGCGATATTGACATTTTCCTTCACTTTGTTTTCATGTGAAGATGACACAGATCAAAAGCAGGAGGCTTATGGCGATGTGCTTTCCAAATCAATAATCATGGGCGACTCAGTTGTTTATGGTATTTATTATTACACTTATTCATGGAGCAGGATGCAGGGAGTAACGGTAAACCGTTTAAATCAGACTGACTACATCACTCTCGATTCAATGGATTACAGGTATACATTTGTTCATAATCCTACTAACAGTGAATTTTCAACAAAAAAACCAAAATACGGAACATTCAGGTTTAACGTTCAGTTTGAAAATGGTGACACTGTTATTGTTTCTGATTACCTTGATTCAACATTTCTGAAGCCTGTTGAATATGAAGAGATAAGTTTTGATGTTACAGATGGTCAGCTGAAGATTGACTGGAAAGAAAGCCCGCTTGCTGATACATACAGGGTAGCATTGATAGATGAAAAAAATGAGCTTGCATATCAAAGTGATATTATTGGGCATAAGCAATCATATTTTTGGCTTAATATGTACACTGCAGGATGGCAGACAAATAAACAACCCAAGGGTGGAGAGAAATACAGGATTTCAGTTGCTGCATATCAGTTTGAACCTGTAGCTTCATCCTTCGACGTGCAAAGTATTTCATGGAACGACACAGCCAAAGTAGTCTGGACAATATTTGAAGAAGATTAATATATTGTTTGTAACTTTTTAATCCCAACATTTCTTTTCCTGTTGCTTGTTTTATTAGACGGCAACAGGATTTTTTATTTTTTGTCATTCGACTTTTCAACAATCATATAAAAGGCAGAGATAAATACTTAACTTTAAATTCCCTGAAATTTTAAGCAGGAAATTTATTTTAATCAGATATTCAAATATTTATACATGAAGCCTTTTATCCATTTACATGTCCATTCACAATATTCCATTCTTGACGGTCAGGCAAGCATAAGTTCTCTTGTAAATAAAGCCCAAATTGACGGGATGAATGCACTTGCACTTACTGATCATGGAGTAATGTTTGGTGTAAAGGAATTCTGGAATAGCTGCAAATCTGATCAATATGGCAGGGATGATGTACCTAAGGAAAAGTGGTTTAAAGTAAAGCCGATAATTGGTTGTGAAACTTATGTAGCTGAAAGGGGCATTGACTATAAGGTAGGCAGGGAAGACAGGTCGGGATTTCACTTAATACTTCTGGCAAAAAATTATACAGGATATAAAAATCTGCTTAAGCTTATTTCTATTGCCAACACAGAAGGATTTTACTATAAACCGAGAATTGACAAATCATTGCTTGAAAAATATCATGAGGGATTGATTGTATCATCGGCATGCCT
>JAGODU010000327.1 GCA_017998095.1 Prolixibacteraceae bacterium
CCATTGCTTTCAGACCAAGTTCTTTCGCTTTTTCTGCACTCATCAAAATAAGAAAAGCCGCGCTGTCATTTATCCCACTGGAATTGGCTGCAGTAACAGTTCCGTCATTTTTAAAGGCAGGACGCAATTTGGCAATAGAGGCAACAGTTACTCCCGCCCGGGGCATTTCGTCTTTATCTACAATTATCGGCTCTCCCTTTCTTTGGGGAATGCTGAAAGGCACAATTTCATCTTTAAATTTACCTGTAATTTGTGCCTCTTCAGTTCTATTCTGACTTTGTGCTGAAAAAGCATCCTGTTCTTCTCTACTGATATTATATTTTTCGGCTAAATTCTCTGCCGTAATACCCATATGATAATCATTGAAAATATCGCTGAGCCCATCCCGAATCATCAAGTCCACCATTTCCTTATTACCCATTTTGGCTCCCCAACGTACATCTTTCAAAGCATAAGGTATCTGACTCATATTTTCCGTTCCACCGGCTACAATAATATCCGCTTCTCCTGAACCAATCATCAAAGCAGCTAAAGAAACCGCTTTCATTCCTGAACCGCAAACCTTATTCACAGTGTAGGCAGGAACGGTTTCCGGAATGCCACTGTGAATTGCTATCTGCCTTGCTACATTCTGCCCTAAACCTGCTCCGCAAACATTACCAATGATAACCTCATCAATCAGTTCCGGCTTTAAATCCGTCTCCTTAAACATTGCCTGTAAAGTGTTTACCCCTAATTGAACCGCTGAAATATCTTTGAAAACACCTCCAAAATTACCGATAGGACTACGCTTGGCACTTATAACTATAACCTGTCTCATTTTGTTTCTCCTGTGTTATTAATTTTCTTTCTATGGCAAGCCAAAAAATAAGCCCCTTTTCGTCAATGAAAAATGAAGACGGTGAAAAAAATATACTCTCACAGATAACACAGATTACACGGATAGGATTTTAGAAACGAGGATTTTAGGATAAGGATTTCAGGATAAGGATTTTAGAAACGAGGATTTAAGGATTTCAGGATTAAGAGGATTTAATAGCTCTGGGATGACTTGTGTAGCCGGCGGACGCCGTTCCGCCGTTTTTATTTTAGAAAAGAGGATTTAATAGCTCTGGGATGAACAGGATTAAAAGGATTTTAGGGATTTAATAGCTCTGTGAGGAACAGGATTAATATAGCAGGGGGCAGAGAAAAAAAATAATAGGTCTGGGAGGAACAGGATTAAAAGGATTTTAGGGATTTAATAGGTCTGGGAGGAACAGGATTAAAAGGATTTTAGGGATTTTGCTTTTTTGGGAATTTAAGAACTAAAAAACCTTAGATCAAATCCTGCTTTACTATTTTCATTCTATATCCACCTTCATTCTCAATTCTCCATTTTCCATTCTCAATTGAATCTCTTTTTCTCTCTTTGTAAAAAATCTTTCGGTGTATTCGGTGTTTTCGGTGGCTAAAAATAACCATCTCGCCATCTCACCATCTCACCATCTCGCTAAATCCATTCTCAATTTTCAATTTAACCTTTTTTTCTCTGTGTGGGAAAAAATATTTTTTGGGGGATTGTGGAAAAATATCAACAAATAGAGAATTCCATATCTACCATATCTATCTGTAATTTAATTAGATAGAAATGGCATATCATAATTTCAGGGTGATGGTATCAGGGTTAGGGTATTTATATATACTCAAAAAGATGAATTTTTTACTTGACAGAAAGTAGAGGGCGTTTATATTATGTTAAGAAGTTCAAGAACTCTAAAAAAATAATTAACCAAAAAGAGGTAATGAATTATGAAAAGGCAAGGATTAATATTGGTACTTATGCTTATGAGTATAAGTGTATTTGCTCTTACCGGTTATGGGGGATCAGGAACATTTGAGATTACTGATGAAACCCTTCCTGTAGAGCTATCCAGTTTTATTGCCACTCAAAGCGGAATAAACAGTGTGCGTTTACTTTGGGTAACTCAATCGGAGACCAATTTATATGGTTTTAAGATTTACAAATCAAATCAGGAGGAACTATCTCAAGCTCAGATGTTAAATGTCCTGATTAATGCTACCAACACTTCTCAAATGCAGGTTTATGTGTATGTAGATGAAGAAATCTATAGTTCAGGCATTTACTATTACTGGCTGGAAGTTATTGATGTAAATGGATATTCTCAGTTTAAAGGACCGATTAGTGTTAATGTTGTTTACCCTGAAGGAAATCAGGATATTCCCCTTATAACCGGTATTGATAGTATTTATCCCAATCCTTTCAATCCGGGAACCTGGCTCAGTTATTCTTTGGAAGAAATAACGGATGTAAAACTGGAAATATTTAATCTGAAAGGTCAGCTTGTCTGGAAAAATGAAATTCCAAACCAGTCAGCCAATCGCTACAGATACTTTTGGGAAGGAAAAAATTTGAATGGCAATAACTGCACCAGCGGTATTTACTTTTTCCGTCTAACCACCAACAAATCAACCTATATCGCCAAAATGATATTGATGAAATAAGGAGGGGAAAATGAAACACATTCTTATTAATCTCTTAGCTCTGTTTATCTGCGGATTTCTTTTTGCAGCAGCACCAACTGTAAACAATATTACTGTAACACCTGGTACCGGACAGATTACAATATCTTATGATCTTTCAGCTGATGGAAACTGTAAAGTAACTATGTTAGTATCTAATAATGGTGGAACAAATTACACTATTTTTCCTACTCATACAACAGGTGCTATAGGTAATGAAGTTACACCTGGAACAGGAAAACAGATAACCTGGTATCCCGCTCAAGATGGCATGGTTACTGGCTCTAATTACAAGATTAAATTGATTGCCCGCGATAATCCCCCCGGCACTCAACCGGCAGGTTTTATTACAGTAGAAGGTGGAACTTTTAGTAACGGCACCTCCAATGTTACAATCAGCACTTTTTATCTTGATAGGACTGAAATTACGCAGGGTGAATATTTAGCTGTAATGGGAACTAATCCTTCTAATTTTACCGGTGATCTCAGTAGGCCTGTTGAGAAAACAAGCTGGTTCAATGCTATTGAATATTGCAACCGGAGAAGTATGCAGGAAAATCTTACTCCTTGTTACAGTTATAAAGTTGGTACAACTGAGTATGGAACTAATCCTGGTAATTGGCCCTCCGGGTGGAGCGGAACTGCTGGTAATCATACTAATTTCAGTTGCGACTGGACTGCTAACGGCTATCGTTTACCTACTGAAATGGAATGGATGTTTGCTGCCCGGGGTGGTAATTCCACCCATAATTACACCTATAGTGGAAGTCCTACTATAGGGGATGTTGCCTGGTATTATGATAATGCAGGTAGCACAACTCATCCGGTAGCTACAAAAAATGCCAATGAATTACAATTGTTTGATATGAGTGGTAATGTTTGGGAGTGGTGTTGGGATATTTATGGAGCTTATCCCACAGGAGATCAA
>JAGODU010000328.1 GCA_017998095.1 Prolixibacteraceae bacterium
CCAAGATCAAGAATTCTTGGTGATTGTTTAAATAATCCTAGAAATGCTTTGATAGTTGGTAGCAGTAATTCATTTGGATACCAATCCTCAGCTTCCTTTTCTGCAATCAAATCATAAAACATCAATGCGTTATTCATTATTTCCCCTGCGCGGAGCGTCAAGCTAACATTTGCTTAACCTGGGAGCCGTAATTGGCGCGGTTTGTGCCGAGCGTCAGCGACCGCACAAACCGTGACAATAGGCGACTCAGGTTGAAGCAGTTGTTGGACGATTTTTATCTTCTGATTCGTAATCCTAATATTTGTTCCATCTGATCAAAATCTCTATCATCATGAATTAGCTCAAATCCATTTTCAACACAAAATGTCGCGATCAATACATCAATTGTCTTTCTGACTGTAATTCCATTTTTCCTTAGCAATCTAAAGTTTTCAGCTGCTTTAATAGCTATTTCTTTTCCAACAAAATCGTAATATTCTAATGATTCCATTAACTCTTTTGCTTCATAATATTGTTTATCATTCCTAAATCCTTGCAAGAATTCAGTAATTATTAAATCTCCAGTTACGATACGACTATTTTCCAATTCAATATCTAGTAAATTTGTTTGAGGCGTAATGACTCCATTCACATAGTCAATCCATACGGAAGTATCTACCACAATCATTTGTCAGTTCTCATTGTGGCCAGATCACCTTCCCAGTTCATTTTACCTCGAAAACGCTTCACCTTAGCCTGGCTTCTCATCGCAATAAGTAGCTTTAATCCCTCTTCAACAGTTTCCTTTTTTGTTTTATAGCCAGAAATTACTAAGGCTTCATGCATCAAACTGTCATCGATGACGATATTTGTACGCATATATCACCCCCTGTGTGTATAGCCTAATGATAGTATACACATCGTTCTGGTTTCCGTCAATGTTCTTTGCGCGCGCGTAAGCGCGTCCGTCCAACATACGCTTAAGCTGGGAGGCGGAATTGGCGCGGTTCTGGCGTTAGCGAGCGAAGCGAGCCGCCAGAACCGTGACAAACCGCCGACTCAGCTTGAAGCGATTGTTCGACGATTTCTTTCTATGATTTCCTCACATTCCTTAATCATCTTTCCAACCATTGATGGACTATGTGCATCTGAAGCAGTAAGCAAAGCAACATTTGCCTTTATAAGTATTAGCAATAACTCTTCATTAATTCCTATCTCTTTACAACCATAATTATTATACAGCCCAGAACTCACTTCAGTACTAACATTATTCTTCTGTAGCTCAGTAGCTAGGCTTTCATATAATACTCTCATTGAAATTGCAGGCTTTTTCCCAAAGCATTTTATTGAATCTGGATGCGCCAGTGTAGTAAATATCCCCGATCGAACTAGCTTAATCATTTCTTCATAGTACCTTCTATATGCAACATCAATATTGACATTACTCCAATGCTCTTCCTTATGATCAAATCCCCAACCATCAATCCAATGTATTGAACCCGTTATAAAATCCCAATTAAAATCACTTAAGAGATTTTTCAAAGCATTCTCATGCTCGGAAAAGTAACAAACCTCCATACCAAACTTGACATTAATTGGGAACTTTCTTGTCCTACACTCTTCTACAAATGACTTATATTTTACTAGATCAATATTACATTTCCTTTCGAGCCATTCTTTTTGATACAAGCTATAGGATGTTACTTCATTATACATTTCTTCAAATTGTAGAAATCTATGGGAATGCTCCACAAATCGAATCTCATCGATATTACGATCCATTGCTGTGTGAATGAATTCATTAATCCATTTAAATGTGTATGGACCCTTTTCTAAATGAACATGAGCATCAAGCATGCCTTTTCTTCTTTGCGCGCGGAAAGCGCGTCCGTCGAACATACGCTTAAGCCTTAAAACGAGACTGGCGCGGTTTCCGCCAGGGGCGAAGCGACGCAGCGGAAACCGTGACAGGCCGTTTTATAGGCTTGAAGCGATTGTTAGGCGAATTCCCTTACTTAACAATTGCGTACATTAACATGTCTTTTACAGTTTTTGATACATGATTGGTTTCATAGTTTTTTAGCTTCCCTTCATATTTAAAGCCATTTTTCTCTAATACTTTAATGGACATGATGTTATTTTCATCAACAGTGGCTTGAATTCTTCGTAACTTTAATATCTCAAATCCAATTCTCTTTATTTCATATATAACTTTATTCATTATTCCCTTATTCCAGTAATTCTTATCCAATTCATATCCTATATCAGCTCTATATCCATCAAAGTCAGATAGGAATATCGTTCCAATAAGCTTCTTTGTTTGTATGTCCTCAATTCCCAATCTCATTATTCTTCCAAGTTTATAGTTTTTGTTCCATATTTTAATTATTCTCTTTGCATCCTTAATGTCTTTAGGGCCATTCCAATCAAGAAATCTGTAAACATCAGGATGTGAGTAATATAAGAATAAATCATTTGCATCATGTTGACTTAATTTTCTCAAAACCAATGTATCTATTTTAATAACAGGAAATCTTCTAAAATGACTACTTAGCTTCATCGTGATATTTCCCATGCGCGCGTAGCGCGTCCGCCTAACATTTGCTTAACCTGCGAGCCGTAATTGGCACGATTTGTGCCGAGCGTTAGCGACAGCACAAAGCGTGACAATAGGCGAGACAGGTTGAAGCAGTTGTTAGGTCGCTCCATCCTTAATTCTTTATCAAATATATTCAATTTCCCTAGTTTCAACAAAACCAACGTCTTCAATACCTGTATGAGACCATATAACACCGCCATGACAAATCACCAAGACTCTTCCATATTCAAGATATTTCAACATAACATTCTTTGTCCGTTCTTTTACTTTAGATAGTGATTCCCATTTTTGTTCTTTTCCGTTAGGCCATTCGCCATTATTACTTCTCATCTCATTTAGAATTGAAACTACCTGGCTAAAATCATTCCATTTAAAATATCTGTCAGGAACCCATTCATGCAAATCAAATTCTACTTTGAATTCTATTGGCAAGTATTGCTTTAATATCAGTGCGGTATTCATTGTTCGTGTTGTAGGTGAAACAATAGCAATTTGCGGATTCCAATTGACTATCTGCATTGCCTTTGAATGTACTTGTGACTCACCATCTTTCGATAATGGAGCTAGATCCGAACCCCAACCAGGAGTATTCCATTTTGCAGGAAAAGAATAATCAGTTTCGGCATGTCTTGTTAATAGGTATTTTGCCATGCTATGCTCCAAAGATATCCATCAAAATCAGACACGTTAATAATACAAGACTCGAACA
The DNA here is from genome assembly GCA_017998095.1 of Prolixibacteraceae bacterium. The sequence goes on from JAGODU010000328.1 coordinate 3,288, forward strand.
TCTTCCAAGATATAAAATCAGAGCCGACCTAACATTTGCTTAACCTGCGAGCCGCAATTGGCGCGGTTTGTGCCGAGCGAAGCGACAGCGCAAACCGTGACAATAGGCGAGACAGGTTGAAGCAGTTGTTAGATGCTCATGGCTCATGTATAG
>JAGODU010000329.1 GCA_017998095.1 Prolixibacteraceae bacterium
TTGAAGGAATGACCTTTGGTGAAACATATTCGAAATATTTAGAAAAACTAATACGAACAAATGAAGAGATTAAGAATAAGTATAAAAAAGAAATAAATGCGGTAAAAACAACATATACTTTTGGTTTTTAAAAAAAGACATATAACAACTGTTTCAACCTCATATGATGAGACCTCTGTCAATATAAAAAACAGGGAGAGAAATGGAAAATCTTAACGGCTTGACCACTCTCATATACGTGGATTGGATACCACAGGTCAATGGTCCGCCTGAAAAGTCCGTCCTCTCTGACAACAGGAATCAGAACTTAAAATGTCTGTCCTCACGGTTGAATCGACGATGACTTATATTGCGTAATCGCCAATTTCTGTCCATGTATGTTTTGATAAAGAAACTTATGAAATATTGTTTGTCATCATACCCCAGATAAAACAGGCCATTTCACGGGCGGCGGCAGTTGTGGCTTTATTAGTATTAACACCGCGGAAGATCATTGAAATTCTTCGTCGCTTGATTCGTTCTGTGGCTCTATCAGCATATGCAATTACTAACGGGTTCATATCTTTTTGCCTCGCTAAAATACGTAACGACTTCTTACCACATATTTGAGAATGACTCATCGATTGCGCTGCTTCAATTAATAAACTTCTAAGATGTTTATTACCTGCTTTCGTAATACCAAGATTTTGACTAGACAGTCCGCTTGAATGAACCCCGGGGCTTAATCCAAGATAGCTTGCAAAGTAGCTTGCTTTTTTGAAACGGTTGAAATCTCCTATTTCAGAAACAAAGCTTACTGCGGTAAGTATACTGATACCGCTGAAGCAACAAAGTTTTCTTACATCATCTTTAATTAACGGATCTTCGGCAACTTCGGCGATTTTTTCATCAAGCCGTGAAACCCTGCTCATTTGATGATTTACTTCCGCAAGGTATTCTTCGAATGAGTAGCGTTCAACGGTATTGGCAAACTCCAAGGTCTTTAGCCATGCGTAGAATTTCTGCGTCCAGTATTTTGCCCGGCCTCCATAGGGATAGACCATCCCTTTCCTGAGTAAAAAGGAAAGCAGATTCTGCTTGGCTCTTTTTTGGGCCTTTAACGCAGCATCTCTTGTTCGGGTTAATTCCTTTATCGTTTCCATTTCCGGGGATAACACATTTACAGCTTTGTAGGTGTGGTGAGCAAGATGCAAGGCCAGGCTTCGTGCATCGATCTTATCTGTTTTTCGTTTCTTGTCATCGGGTGATTTGGGAAGCGATGACGGAGCCATGACAACACAGGATATGTTCTTCTTTTGTAGATTCCGGCAAAGCGAGAAGCCTGTCGGTCCCGCTTCGTATCCGCAGATGACCATTACATCGTCGTCAGCAAATCGTTTCTCAATACTTTTAATGTACGAAAGAACTGATCCTGTTTCTGCCTTTACTGTCACCTCTGAAAACAGGTAGTTATCTTTAATGTCAAAACTGCACAAGCTGTAGGTATCTTTATGGACATCCATCCCGATATACACTATTCTTTCCATGAAGGGGCCTCCGTTTGTTTGCGGTATGCTAATTCTGGTTTCCAGTATGCAGTTAATCCACGATTAATAACATACTGGAGGTCTCTTCATATTGTCTGATATTTTCTTTGGCATGAAAATTGCGGTCGCTTCGCTCCTTATGCAATTTTCACGCCAAGCCCTTCGGGCACGGAAAAGCAGGTTATCCACATGTTAGGTGGACGCCGCTAGCGCGGCGCTAAAGATAGTTTTTCATAAACAAATAATTACCCCTTATAAATAATTAAAGTATATAATCTGTAATAATAAATATACCAGTAATAAATTGGAGGATAGTATGATCTTACAATGTGTAGAAAAAGAAGAACCCTTTACTTCGCTGTACTATGAATTAACGTGGCCTATTGGTTGGAATCAAATAATTTCTTTTTTTGATATAATAATTAAAACAGATTTTTTAAATGGTAAAGGAAATGTAGCTTCAATATCAGTTGGTTTCATAGCTGGGGCAGAACCTGTTGATGTTACAAAAGATTTGATTAATCATAAATATGAAATAAAAAGAACAGATTTTGCACAAAAAGAATTAGGATATGTAATACTCGCAGGAGAATCAAGCTTCATGGATATCCCTATACGTTTTACATTATGGAATCAATTAGATAAATGCCTAGTTCAACTAATGAATGATGATAAAATTGAAAAACTAGGAAAGAATACATATGATAAATATATGAATAGCATTGAAATACGAGGACATATGGATTACGTATTGTCAAATAAAGAGAACAATAAAAAAGAAAGTGTATTTGCACATATTCTTAATAAAATAATGAGATAGTTTTTTCACCCAACACATATAAGGCCCGAGATGTCAAGTAATATTTTGAAATAATAACTACTATGGGCTGTCGGCAAAAGGAGACGGCGTGAAGGATGAGAAGATGATTCAACCCCGAATAAATAAAAAACAAACTGAATCGTTATTCACCGAAAGATACAGGAGACGAAGCAGCCTGCACCAAACACCTGTCGACGGTCACGAAACGACGTGCCGTAGAATCTCTTCGGTACCCGGTATCTGCCTGAAGCAAACGAAAGGATTCAAAATGATCCAGTTAGTGACGCAGGTCAGGCCGGGACAGTCTGCAATTATGTATCACGGCATGAATAAAAAAGGACCGACATAATAGTCCAATCAACCGCAAGGGAATCGCCGGAGCGTTCCAGACTGAATGCCCATTTGAGATGAACGTTACCAATCTTATCATGTCCGCTTCCCGTTTTTTTCCCGCTGATTCATGCGCACAGTTGACCAGGCGGCAATAGGAGATGAAATTGCCGACGTCGGGGAAGCGATGGATGTCTTCGATTTCGTACAGGATGACCAGAGAGAGAATCTCACCGATACCGGGAATGGTTCTGAGAAGCGAAGGGTATGGAACGGTCGCTACAGAAATCGGCGATCCAGTACCAGGTAAAGATGCATTCGACGCCAATGACGATATAAAATTGATGGTGTTCTTTGTAGAATCTCATAAAGGTCCTCCCTGATAGTAAAGTCTTTAGTACTAGTATAGGGCCTTTATGAGTATCAACTGCTTCGACTCGATTCGGCGCCCTAAAGCCTTGTCCTACGGACGTGCACTTTTTCATACAGGCGCCTCACGAGTTAAGCGAAATGTTAGGTTGACGCCTTCGGCGCTATAGGATTTACTATTTGTATATAATACAATATTTTATATTGATCTTTGCTATAATTTTGCTCTATGCTATAATATTTAAGAGGTTCCATATGGATGTATATGACAAGCTTCTCGAAAATGGAATTAGTCTTTCTCAAAAGGATATTGAGTTTATTGTTTCTAGATATGATATTAAAGAACTATCTATATTTGGTTCTTCTATTCGGAATGATTT
>JAGODU010000330.1 GCA_017998095.1 Prolixibacteraceae bacterium
GAAAAAACTGGTTGTTCGCCGACACCGTCGAAGGTGCAGCGGCTTCGGCAATTTTATACAGCATCATCGAAACAGCAAAGGCAAATGGCCTTGAACCATACTGGTATCTTCGCTTTCTTCTGGAAAAGGCCCCTGGCCTAAAATCAAAAGAAGATTTCAGAAGCCTGATTCCACAAAATGTCGATCGGCAGCTGATAATGAACATGCAACAGAGTCACGTGAGCGGAAAAACGAGACGGGCGCGGGTGTTGCGTAAGCAAGACCCGTGATCCGGCCGGTTTTTCCGCGTCGACGCAAATGTTAGACGATTTTTTTATACTTTGTCATCCGACCAGTGCCAGACGATTCAATTCTTCTATCTTTAAGAAGTTGTTTAAGATCTCTGCTGGCAGTTGCACTAGAAATACCTTTGTTTATCTTCATGTATTCTTTTCTGTCAAACCAATCGTTAAGATTTTCCAGCGAGAAATCTGCCCTCCTTTTATAGTCAATATTTCCAGGACGGGATTCATCTATCGTGTTCCTTAGAGATCGATTAATAGCATCAAGCATGAACTCAATAAAAACAGTAGATTTTCCGGAACTATCAGCTTCAGCCAGGGTTTTGTAATATGATTCTTGATTTTTCTTAATCGTTTCTTCAATTGGTACAAACTCAAATATTGGATTCACTTCTGTCAAAAGCCTAGTCTGCCAATATCTGCCCATTCGTCCATTTCCATCTTCAAATGGATGAATGAACTCCATTTCATAATGAAACACACAACTTTTTATTATATCAATATCCGGATCAGTCTTTATGTAATCAAATAGACCATTCATTAATCCCGGCACTAATGAAAAACTGGGTGCTATATGTTGAACCTCAGCCCCTTTCATTATACCAACTTGTTTGCTTCTAAATTCTCCGGGTGATTTTACTAAACCATCCATGAACAATTTATGTGCTTTCAAGAAGTCTTTTATTGAAAATGGTTTAAACTCCGAAAGTTTATCGTAGGCTTTAATGGCATTCTGGACTTCAATAATATCTTTTTTGGGGCCAATGACTCTTGAATTTTCCAGCAGCGCTGAGACATGTTCGATATCAAGCGTATTGCCTTCAATAGCGAGCGACGAATGAATAGTTTTTATTCTATTTTGTTTTCTTAAGCGGGCCTCAGGCTTAACTAATAGCAGGCTTTTACATCGGCCGATTGATTCAGTTATTTGTCCGTAAAGCATCAGTATGCGATTTGTAATATCATAAGGTGGTTTCATATAGCCATGATAGTATCATTTGATGCTATCGTCAATGATTTCTTGCGCGCGAAAGCGCGTTTGTCTAACGAGGGTCGTGAGCGGAAAAACGAGACGGGCGCGGGTGTTGCGCAAGCAAGACCCGTGATCCGGCCGGTTTTTCCGCCTCGACGCAAATGTTAGACGCATTTTTTTATGGGCATTACTTTCACGTCTCTGGCTAAAATTTCAGCTAGACGATCTTTTTCAAGATCCAATTCATAGTCCATTTGTAGCCCCATCCAAAACTGTGGTGACATTTGAAAGTATCTGGCCAATCTTAAAGCGGTGTCAGCAGTTACGGCTCGTTTTCCGTGAATTATTTCATTTATTCGGCGTGGTGACACGCCAATGTCCTGTGCGAGCTTATTTTGACTAAGATTAAATGGTTCAAGAAATTCGTGTAATAAAATTTCTCCTGGGTGCAAAGGGGCAATTAGAGTATTGGGCATGAGCATCTCCCTTCGGTTGTCAATGGTAGTCAACGATTTCGACGTTTGAAGCATCGCCGTTGAGCCACTCAAAACAAATTCTGTATTGTGAATTGATTCTTATACTATATTGTCCTTCTCGGTCGCCTGAAAGCTGTTCCAGACGATTTCCTGGCGGCATGCGAAGATCATTAATGGTATTTGAACGATTCAGCATTCGCAATTTACGGAATGCAAGGGTCTGTATATCTTGGGGCAGCTTTTTTGACCGCTGTCGATTGAATAATTTTTCGGTTTCTTTACAACGAAAAGACTTAATCATATCTATATGATATTACATATAACGTTAAGCGACAAGCCGTTTGTGTTTTCTATTTTCTGGCCCGGCGCAAATGTTGAATTTGTCTGCTTTGATTTAATTTCTTCATTTTTTTGTCTTAATTTTTTTCGTTTTTCCATGGGTTGAATAATGGAATATCGCATCCCTGGAAATCGCTTTCATTTCTCGTTACTAGAATCAAATTGTGGGTTCTGGCGATTGATGCGATCAGGCCATCTATTGTTGCGAGTGTTAGCCCTTCTTTTTCTGCAGAAGCTTGCATTTCACCCCAATTTTCAGAAACAGTTAAATCAACCGCAAGAATCCGGTCTTTATAATCTTCAATCAAAGTGTTTAGCCATTCTGTAAGTTTGGCTTTCTTTTTAGAGCTTGGGAGTTTTGACACGCCTTTTCTAATTTCACCAATAGTTAGAACGCTTAAGAAAAGTCGGTCCGAAGGTGTCTCCAGAAGCCATTCAATCAGTAATTTATTGGGGCATGGTTTTACAATCTCTGAAATGACGCAGGTATCTACAAGGTATTTCAAAGGTTGATTCTCCTTGGAAAGTCTTTTTGCCGAGTCAGTTCTAATTCAAGACTAGCCTTTGGGCAGGAAAGTAAAAAATCCTTGAAAGAAGGCTTTGAAGACTTCAGTTCTTCAAATTCTTCAACAGAAACAATAACGACAGCTTCTGCACCATGTCTGGTAACATATTGAGGGCCGTTTTTGATTGCCTCGTCAACAATCTGACTGAATTTTGCCTTGGCATCCTGAAGTTTCCAGAATGATTTCATTTTTTGTCTCCTAGAATTTAAAAGTTACATATTAAGTCTAGTCTGACTAGTTTGAAGTGTCAAATTGATTTTTTATCTTTCTATCTGACGCAAGTCGCGATCGAATCTTTTGTAATTTATTGTCTTAATTTTGTCCGAAATCTGCCCTAAATTTGTCCTCATTGTCCTATTTTGTCTTGAAAAAAGACCGTCTAGCCCGTTCATGATCGACCTGCCACGCCTGAAAGCGGTTGGCGCTGGACTTGCCTTTGGTTATGCGATCGTCAAGGACTGTGACAATCGATTTCAGGCACACTGTCCAACAGGAGTTTACTGGTTGATGGTATAAAAACAGGGAGCTTTTAGCTCCCTGTCTGTGTTTTAAGATGGTCTTTTTTGTAAGACCCCCGCCTTATTGATTTCCCACCCGTATGCTTCCAAGGTCTTTTTCTGGGTCTTATCCGGTGTCTCCATGCACCTTACCGGTTTGCCGGTCTTGTTAATCGTCAGAACCGAATGGAGTTTTCTCATCTTTTCCATGATGCTGGCTGCGGTGATCTTTAATCCGGCCTTTTCCAGGTGCATTTCAATTTTTCTGAGATACGTCATCGCAAC
>JAGODU010000331.1 GCA_017998095.1 Prolixibacteraceae bacterium
AGGCACCAACAAGGTCATGCAGCTTGCCGATGGCAGGATGATCACCATCCACCACCTGGCGTTCAGCCCGGATTCCAGCCTGCTGGCGGCATCCGGCTCGGGATTGTGGAGCATCAAGACGGGCAGACAGGTCATCCGGCTGGACGAAACCGCCTGGTCGGCAGCCCTCAGCCCGGACCAGTGCCTGCTGGCAGCCGGGATGGAGGACGGCACCATCGCCCTGTGGGATGTGATGTCCCGCAAGCTGGTGTACACACTGGCAGCCTTCCCAAATGCCGTCAGCGACCTGGCGTTCAGCCCGGACGGGTTGTTGCTGGCGGCGGGCAGCGCAGGCGGCGCGGTGACGGTTTTTGGCGTCCCCGGTGCGCTGGAGCAGGCTGGCGGCATCCCGGCGGTGAAGTGCAAGCCGTAAAGGGATGATGGCGAATCAGAAGCCACTTATTGTTTGAAAATATAATATTGTTTCGTCAATGGATTGAAAACGATCAGATGGATCATTGTTTATACATCTGATAATAAATTGCTTGAAATCTTCATTTGTTATGATATCCATATTTTGATATTCATAAAAAGGTGAGGGACACTGACCCGACACCAAGTGATAAAGGGTTTTCCCTAAAGAATATATATCAGATCTTTCGTCAGCATGCATAAAGTCTTGTAATTGTTCGGGAGCCGCGTAGAACAAAGTTCCAATGGCATTATCATCAGACATGGTTAGTTGTGTTCCCGATTTATCAGTTATAAATTTTTTACCTAGACCAAAATCCCCAATTTCAACATGATCATTATCAAATATTAGAATATTTTCCGGTTTTATATCACGATGAATAATTTTTTCGTGATGGGCATATTGGATTCCGTATAAAATTTGATTAAATAAATAAATAATTCGTTTTTTATCGAGGTTTTGCTCTTGGATCAAATCTGCCAAATTACAATTAGCTAAAGGGGTAATAAACCATGGTATAGGGGATGTTATGTCATAGTCAATAACCTTTAATATGTTGGGATGGTTAAGGTTTTTTTGGATTTTTATCTCTCTCTCAAATCTTGCTCGATCTTTTTTACTTCCTTGTCTTTTAAATTCTTTTAATGCCACAAATTTTCCTGTACTAATGACCCGGGCACGAAAAACATTACCATATCCTCCTGATCCAATTAATTCCATTTTTTCTATCGGACTTTGTTCAATTCTTTCGAGAAATGGTAATAATCCCCATTCAAAGTCTTTATAGAGTTTTGCTTCAGGATTCCCGGTAAACTTTCTATGCGACCATCTAATTTCTGAATGGAAGTTAACAATGATGGTTTCTTTTGTAGTTTTATTATCAATACGTAATTTAAATGTGACCACGCTTTGGTTTCGGGATAAATCAGGGGATGCTTCAATACTGCTTAATTTCCATGTACGAAGCCAGGTTGTAATATCCGGTATGATAATTGAAAAACCTTTTCCTCTATCTATGCCGCATAACACATACTCTGAATCACTTAACCTAAAGAATAATTTTATGATAGCTTGGTAAACACTGTTCTTACTCGTTTGGGAAACTTGATCTAAATTTTTATTAAATAATTCAGCAGAACTACAAGCAACGCTATGACAAAAGTCTACATATAATTTCATAAATTCTTTATTTAATTGCGTTGGAAGGTTCAAAATTACATTTGAGAGTTCTTTTTTTCTTTCTCCTCTGAATTGTCTGTGATATTCAGTGACTGTCTCCGGAAATTCAGGGCAACTAGAATTTTTTACAAATTCATACAATTGTTGGTATCCTTCTTTGTTTATGTAAAGATACCAGTTTTCTGCTCTTGTTTGACGTGATGTACCCGTAGGCAGACTAACAAACAACTCAAATGGAGAAGGATTAGCAATGACTTTACTATCAGCTTTTACGCTAATCGGAATATTAGCAACAACAATATCCTTGGGTAAAGAAACAGAGTATGCTTGTCTATTAGGTCCTTCCCATCGAGCACTTTCTATTTGAGTTCTTGCAAGAACTTTATGTTGGTTGGCAAGGTTTAATCCAACATTATAAAATTTTCGATAATACTTTTCTTTTCCTTGATACTCTAACACGAAATTATTGAATGTATTTTGATCTACCGTGTTTTCCCATAAAATCATTGCTTCATCAATACTTACGTCAAGGGGATATTTTTTTAATATACCAAATCCAACGGATAACTCTGTACATTCAGTTTTTGCTGATGGCATATACCCCTCCTATGAAAATTACACAAAATCAATCATGTTTTTTCAAGACGTTCGAGTGATAGCGCACAATATTCACTTGAAATATCAAAACCCACAAAATATCTACCTGATTTTTTTGCTGCAACACATGTTGTACCCGAACCAACAAATGGATCTAGTATTACATCATCAGAATAAGAAAACAGTTTTATTACTCGCTCGGCTAATTTCTCCGGAAATGGCGCTGGATGTTTAACCCTTTTCGCAGACTCTGGCGGTATTTCCCATATTGACAATGTGCTTGATATAAATTCATCTCTTTCTATTGTTGATTGACCTTTGTCAGGTCTCGAAAACGCAAGCTTACAAAACACAAGTAAGTATTCGTGAATGTCTCTTAGGCGTGGGGCTCTTGCGCTCTGCCAACTTCCCCAAGCACAACTATTACTTGCTCCTTTTCCCTTTTGCCAAATTATTTCGCCCATGGGTAAGAAACCCAGTTCTGTAACATGTAAATTGTAAAAAAAGGAGTGAAGAGGAATGTAAGGCTTTCTTCCTAAATTAGCAACATTGACTATATATCTTCCACCAGGACGTAACACTCGGTAAACTTCTTTACCAACTCCTCTGATTAGTGATAAATATTCTTCAAAATCAATGTCATCATCATATTCTTTGCCAACATTATAAGGAGGAGATGTAAATGCTAATCCAACACTATTATCAGGTAATACCGACATATCTTCAGATGATTGATTGTAAATTTTATTTACCCAATCTCCAATTTCTGGAATCTGAATTTTTGATAATTCTTCCATAGATGATTCTTGTGCAAATAAATTAAAAAGATTGCGTTCATAAAATGATGAAGAATCGTGGCTTTCCCTTTTTGATGTTCCAAATGATGATGTTTGTGTCATTTTTAACCTAATCTACAATAATAACCTTTATGATACCATATCAGAACGTTTGTACAAGTAGTATTTTGCCACAACAATTTTTATTTCAATACAACATAACCCAACAATCTTCTTTTGGAAATGTTGCTTGACTGTCTGGAAGTTATGTTATAGCATTACAGCATGGATGAAGTTGCCCTGGTGCAGGCTGCCCGGCAGGGAGACCTGGATGCATTCAACCGCCTGGTGCTGACGTACCAGGAAATGGCGTTTAACCTTGCCTGCCGCATGCTGAACGACG
>JAGODU010000332.1 GCA_017998095.1 Prolixibacteraceae bacterium
GCACGGGATTCTTTATAAACTGTCTTCTTACGCTTTCCATGCAATCCGCCTACTTCAAGATGATGATCAATCGCCGATTGAAAAACAGTATTCAGCTGATCGTATAGTAGTGAAGGAGCAAGAAACCTGTTTTGCGAACCCAATTCACCCGGATATACGCCTTTCAGGTCGAACTGTCTGACATTCCCCATGTAAGTTCTGAATGACTTGTATCTTCCTTCTTCGGGTTTAAACCCGCGTTTCTTTACTTCCAGAAAAAAGAGATCCTCATATGAGGAAATTTCTGGTGATGCTCCAACGTCCAAAGCCAACCGGATACATCTTCTGGTTAGACTAATGGCGTCCTTCTTGTACCCGTTCTTAACAAGGAAATCCATCAAAAGATGATGGTTCTTCTGTAGATTTGATGTGTCCATATAATGCTGTATTTAAGTTACGGACACAATATACGATAATATTATCCCAACTCTTTGGATGGAACACGCTGATTACATGGCTATTTTGGAAAAAGTTGGGATAATTGTAAAGTTTGGATTAATGAGGTTGTTATCTATTTCTACTTGTCCATTGTAAATATACCTGGTTAACCTGGGCCATAATTTAAGAGTGTATGATATAGCCTGACCAATCGAACTCTTTGGCAATACTTCTGGTAATTGTTCTTTCATCCAATTTTCTAATTCCTGCAATACCGGAAGAGATTTTTCAATTCTGAGCTCTTTACGCTGATCATATGACAGATTACTTTCCCGCGCTTCACGCTCGACCATGTATAACTTCCTCATGTGGTAAAGAACATATTCTGCCCTCTGAGGATCGTTATCCTTTGAGTTTTCATATTTCCTTCGAGCATGCGCAAGGCATCCGTATAAGATTATATCTTCTTTATTTTCATATATATCATAAGCATTTTATGAACAAAATATCGTTATGTGAAATTCCATGATACAATAGACAGTTATACTTGATTTCAAATACCAATCGATTCATTTTTTAACATAATAATATATCATAATAATTTCCATATTTTTCTGATAATAAAATTTTTAAATAGAAAAATATGGAAAAGAAATTGGATTTTTATGATGAACTTGTATCATCAGCAACCTCTTATTTAAGACGGTTGGGCAGAAAAAAGCGTGTTATTGAAATGAATCAATCCACATGGATGCATTTCAGAGCGTACCTAATTAAAGAAAATGTAACCCGCCTGACCAGACAAATATGTGATGACTACCTTGGTTATTTGTTTGCCGGAAATGGTAGTAGACCTAAAAACAAGTACCAAATGCATAAAGCACATCAGGTATATTCATTGTTAACATTCCGGGATGAACAGCGAATGTCTTATAATAGAGAATCCAAGCCTGATATTGATATCCCATCTAATGTAGCAGAATACTTAATGGGCTTCCTTAAAGAAGCTGAACTATTAGGAAATTCTCAACAGACATTACGTTTTAAAAAACACGCTGTTATTAAATTAGGAACTTTTCTTAACTCAATTAATACCAAGTTAGAAAGCATAACACCAATAGTACTGATCAATTTTATAAACTCTCTACCGTCAGATACTCAGGTGATAAACAGTATCACCTTTAGATATACGAAGCAATTTATAAACTGGTTGTATGAAAATGCCGTTCTAAAAGCAGACGTGAGTAAATTCTTAAAACATTCGTTCAAAAATCAGTCAAATGGAAGGCTTGACTTCTATAACGGCGGGGAAATTGAAAAAATATTAGCATCCGTTGATCGTGAAACAGATATTGGAAAAAGAAACTATGCCATAATTTTAATAATCGCAAGACTTGGACTACGAGCAGGAGACGTAAGTTCTCTGAGATTCGGGAATATATCATGGGAAACAAATAGTATGTCATTGATACAACAGAAGACAAAACAAAAGTTAACTCTTCCAATATCACTCAATGTTGGACAAGCCATAATAGATTATATAACGTTGGCAAGGCCCCGATCAGATAGTCCTTATATTTTTTTAAGGGCATCCGGTCCGTATTCCGGTTTGTGAGGAGATGCGATCTACGATATAGTAAGGTCAATCATATCAAAAGCAGGAATAGATATCAGAGGAAGAAGTACAGGACCTCACATAATAAGGAGGTCATTAGCCTCGAATATGATAAATGCGCGTGAATCTTTTCTGATCGTAAAGGAGACGCTGGGCCATTCCTCGATTGAATCAACCAACGTCTACATGCGCATAAGTGTAGACCGGTTACTTGAATGTCCTTTGCCGGTGCCCTTGTTTAACCTTTAAAATATTAAGCTATGAGACGTGATTTCTACAGCATATATGCAAGTGATCTGGAGTTATACATTAAAACGAAACGTCAGTTCGGGTATAAAATGAATGCCGCAATGACAGATTTGTTAAGCTTCGATTCTTTTGCCTTTGATTACCTTTCAACCGATTCCGACCCAAATATCATTCCAAATGACATGATTGTTTCCTGGTCCAGGCAAAGATATAACGAAAAAATAAGCAATACCATTAAACGAATATGCGTACTACGCGAATTCTTAAGGTTTTACGTTGCTTTAGGGCATGAAGCTTTTATTCCGAGACTACCCAAATTCAAATCAAATTTTAGCCCTTACATTTTTACCAAAGATGAGATTAAAAGAGTATTGACAGAAAGTGATAAATTTTTGTTGGATATGAAACGAAGATACTCATGTGTGCCAATGATCATCAGACTGTTGTACGGAACCGGAATGAGAATAGGTGAAGCTCTGAATATACATGAATCCGATATGGACTTAGAAAACAATCTACTTCTGCTGCATAATACAAAGAATGGTAAAGATCGTATAGTGCCTATTAACCAGTCGATAAAGAGTTGTTTATTATGGTACCTTGAAAATTCCCCCCACATAAAAAATGGAAAACTTTTCAATATAGGTATAACGTATGTTCAGTCTACCATCAAACAACTGTATGTGGACTGCAACATACATAAAGATGGTAAGTATCCACGGGTTCATGACCTACGCCACGTGTTTTGTATTCACTCTTTTGTTGATATGCTCAGGCGGGGACTGGATGTGTATGAAGCCTTCCCTATTCTGTCCGCATATATAGGCCACGTATACCTCGAAAGTACAGAATCATATGTAAGATTGACTTCAATCATGTACCCTGAATTAGTGAGAAAGAGCAACAAAATTTGCAGTTCAATATTCCCGGAAATCGTAGAACAATAAAGATAATGAAATGAAATATACCGATTTTGCAAAGTCATTATCCGACTTTCTTTCAACCTACCTTGTAAGTGAATGCGGTCATTCTATGAATACAGTTAAAGCGTACGCTACCACATTTTCGCTCTTTGTAGTTTTCTTCTCGGAAATAAAGAGAAAGAAAATCAATAATATAAG
>JAGODU010000333.1 GCA_017998095.1 Prolixibacteraceae bacterium
CAGGGAAGAATTTCCATCATACGATGTAACAGTCAGAGGGGCGGTATCGATAGGCCGGCGATTGATGGACCCCTTGGCAGAGCTTGTTAAGATAGAGCCTAAATCAATTGGTGTGGGTCAGTATCAGCATGATGTAGACCAAAAGTTACTTCAGCAGGACCTTGACAGGATAGTAGAATCGTGCGTTAATCTCGTCGGGGTTAATGTAAATACAGCCAGCAAGCATTTGCTGACATACATATCAGGTTTGGGGCCTCAGCTGGCACAGAATATCGTGGATTACAGGAAAGAGATCGGGGGGTTCAAATCAAGGAAACAACTTATGGAAGTACCACGAATGGGGGCTAAGGCATTTGAGCAATCAGCAGGCTTCTTAAGAATACCCGGAGCTGAAAATCCGTTAGACAATTCGGCTGTTCATCCTGAATCGTATAGCATTGTAAAAAAAATGGCAGATGATTTGGGATGCGGGGTCGACAATCTTATTAATTCAGAAAAATTAACTACTCAGATTGAACTTAAGAACTACGTGACAGAAAAGTTTGGGATGCCAACTCTGACTGACATTATGAAAGAGCTTGTTAAGCCGGGCAGAGATCCAAGAGATAAGATCAGGGTACTTGAATTCGATGAGAATATTAAAACCATTGAAGATTTACGTCCCGGAATGGAGTTGCCGGGGATAATTACCAATATTACCAGGTTTGGGGCATTTTGTGATATAGGAATAAAGGAAAACGGGCTGATACATGTATCGCAGATGACTGAAAAGTATACAGATGATCCCGGTAAAGTAGTTAAACTCAACCAGCATGTAAAAGTTAAAGTTCTGGAAGTAGATATAATGAGGAAAAGGATTCAGCTTTCAATGAAAGATTTCAGGCAACAGGGTTGAGATCTTTCCAGAGTTCACCAAGCATTTTTTGAACTAAAGTCCAGTTTTCAATTTCATCCTGAAGGGCTTTTCTGCCCTTTTTGTTAATGGCATAATATTTACGATGCCGGCCATTTTCTGCCATTTTCCAAAGTGACTTAATAAGTCCGTTTTTTTCAAGTTTATGTAGTACAGGATAAAGGCTACCTTCTTTCCATTCAATTTGACTTCCGGAAAGGTCCTTTACGTTTTGCATTATCTCGTATCCGTATGTTTCTCCCTTATCAAGAATTGATAAAATAATAGGTATGGCAGATGCTCCCACCAGTTCTTTAGATATTTTTCCCATAGCTGCCGGTCATTAATGTTGAATATTAGATTAAAAGATGATAGTAAAGATAATAATCTTAATGATATTCAAAAGCAGATTATGAAGAAAATAGATGTAAAATGAAGATTTTTTCCAACGTATAGGTCAGAAAAGATAATTTAAAAAGAAAATGTAAACATCAATTCTGTTAATTCACGCCGAATTCTTCGTCGTATAAATCTTCCTGGTTTTCAAATTCTTCTTCAAGAAAATCTTCAGCTTCACCGATCAGTTGTTCTACCAGTACTTCATTTGCAGGTTGGTCATCAATCCAGTGTATAACTTGATTTGACCAGAAATCATCGACATCACTTTCTACAATAAAGCGGGGATACTCAGTGTGAACTACGTAAATTGAATCAGGTTTTTCCTGAGAATTGTCAGCTAGAAGAAACTTTGGCAACATCTTATAAGAATTTTAAATTTCCGCAAAATTAATTCATTTGCTTCAATAAGCAACAAAGTTTATAAATATCGTTGAAATCTAAAGGTTTATTTAACTGTATCTTTAATAATGTTCTTAATCACGAGAGCTTTTAGAATTATTTCAGCAATTTCTACATTTGAAAATTTTTCCTGATTGATGACAAGATCATAATCTTCAGTTTTAACTTTTGCCCCTTTAATTGATCTTCTGAAGCTTGCCCTGTCTCTTTCAATTTCTTCGATAAAATCAACTGCTTCATTTCTGTTCATATTCTTTTCACCCATACATCTTTTGATTCTCCATTCAAGGGGAGCATCAATTCTGATGTTCAGTGAGTCTTCAATGTCACTGCAGATAATATTTGAACCCCTGCCGATAATAATCTTATAACCTTCAACTGCGAAACGGTGAATAGTATTTATCACCGTTCTTCTCATTTTATATTCAAGATTATAATCAGAAGAAAGGAATGCATTTATGATGTCATCGAAAATGTTATGATTTTTAGCCTTGAAGATGGGTTTAATTCTATCGGGATGAAGTTTAAGCTCTTCAGCTGACTCGTGTAAAATTTCCTTGCTTATAACCTTCCATATATTCTCATTGTTAAGTTGATTAAGCTTCTCAGTAAGTATTCTGGCAATTTGTTGTACAGAACATCCTGCAACCCTTGATATTGTAATTACAGGGCCTGCTTTCCTGCGGATTCCCGGGAGGTTTATTTCACTTATCCGCTTGGATAAATATTCGTTGAATACGTCAGTCATAAAATCATTTTAATACAATTTACGAAAAAATTAAGTAGAAAACAAAAGAGAAATAGAGATTCCTCACTTCGTTCGGAATGACTCGCAGTGTAGTGAAGAATCTCAATTAACAAAACATATCTGTCATTAGTAGAACCATTCGGGCACTTTACCCTATCAATATCAGCTTTAATCAAAACCTTCTTTTTAAAGTGGCATTTTAAACTATTCATTAATAACTTTACTTGATCAAAAAGTGTTTATATGATAAAAAAATGACGAAAAAGCTCCTGGTTTCAGTACAGATTATACTTATTTCCATCATGGCATGGAGTGGGCAAAGTATGCTGACACAGGAGTGTAATGTTGAAAGTATTCCTCAGATATTTGTTGAAGGGCATTCCTGGGTAGATTTTCCCAAATATGATAACAGAAAATTCTGGAGTACAGTAAATCAGGAAATTAAGGCAACATTAATAAGCAGGGGAGAAGAAGCTGCAAAAAGTGAACCTGTTGCATTGACAGGGTATGACTACCTTCTTTTCCGTCAGGGTGAATCGTACGATGTTGTTTCTCAAAAAATACTTACCAGGAAATCAAGGCTTGAAGATTTAATGGTGGCAGAGATTGTTGAAGGTAAGGGAAGATTTATAGAAGATATTTGCAGTTCAGTTTGGGACTTTTGTGCTTTAAGTCACTGGACAGGTCCTGAATCTCATTTTCTTCAAACAGGTAAGCTTGGTCTTCCTTCACTTGACAAACAAGTAGTTGATGAATTAACCGGTGAAATTGCCGGAATTCTATCCTGGGCATATTATTTCTTTGAAAGCGAATTCAATAAGATAGATCCGAGTATAACAACATGGTTATTAACATCAGTAAGAACTAAATTTCTAAATCCAAACGAAACAAAAAGTGATTTTTACTGGATGGATTTTTATTTGAAGGGAGTATCATTTCAAAC
>JAGODU010000334.1 GCA_017998095.1 Prolixibacteraceae bacterium
CCAAAGAATCCGCTAATATCATTCCATTTTTTAGAATTAAATTCCGAGGTTGTACTTGAATCTACAATAGAACCAAAGAGGTCGTTGTATTGAAATTCTTCGTCCCCCATCCTTAAACGATTGCTCAATAGCATTTTGAACTGGTTGGGGTCATCATAGTTAAAATCTATTCCCAAAAGAACGGGATATAGAAAACTACCCGCCGATATTTCAACAGTAATTTCTTCACCAAAAGCCAGTTGCGCAATAAAAGGCTCAAACTCTTTAATAAATAAAAAATTTGCCATGTTAAGTTCAAATGTATATCTTGGTTGTGCTACTTTTGAAAGGACATTAACTCCTTCTGTATATAATTCGGTTGCCATTTCCTGAACCTCAACATCTGACATAATATCAGTAATTAAAAAGTTGGTATTTGTATACGTATTTCCTATAATGAAGTTATCCAATTTTTCAATTTGTTCTGATGTAAAATTTGTTTCAAAAGAAACCGCAGTATTTATAGCTCTAAGGCTTTCTAATATTGTGTTTGCTTCTTGCGTTGCCGTTGTTAGCGCATTATAATTTGCATCAATTTCGTCCTGTTTATCGCTTATTTCTGCCAGAATAGAATCTAAGGAAAATCCCCCTTCAAGTAAAACATCTTTTTCTAAATTTAACGCTGCCATTTCTGCGCTTAAAGTCAGAGATGTGCTTTTATAAAACAGGATTTCCCGGTTCTTTTCTTTATATGCCGTGAGGTAATTAGAATAACTTGTTCGGTTAGCTTCAACGAGGGCTTCCCAATTGGTTATGGCGGTCACTAAGTCAGCATCCATCCAACTCGTATTCTTAAAATAACTGAAATTATAAATTGTGTTTGTCCCCAATGGATTTACCAGATTGATACCCAATTCGCCTTCTTTACTGTCCCCACCGTAAACGGTCAGAGCAGTAACGAGTTCTCCCGTAGATTCTGATATAGAGAAACTTTCCATCAAGTTTTCAAAAGAAATAAAAATATCGCTTGGCTGTGTGGCTTCTTCAATAGTATATATGGATATGGTTTTCTCAATGCTGTCAAAAACGAAAACACATTGGAATGTTTGCGAGACTTCATTCATAAGAAAATCATAGATGGTTTTATCAGTTACATCAAATGTTCTGTAAATACCTGCGGTATTATCATAGTCATCTAATTCTTCGCTGACATAGGCAATCGTCCATCCCGGGATATAGGACATAACTTCTTCCATCAATGTTCCCTCTGGTGCTGTAGAAGAATAGAACTTGTATGTTCCAGTAAACAGGGTCAGTTTTTTATAAGAAAGCATCACTTCTAAAGACTTACAAACTACTTTTTTGGTTTCCATCATGCCATCGTTTTCTCGAGATATTTCGGTTATCATAAACGTACCAATATTATCCACGTAAACTAAACGCCGATACTGCAACCAGTTGTAATAATCTGTGGCTATCCCATCAGCAGAAGAGGGAGCAGTAAAAGAAAAGGTTGACATAGTATTGAATCTTAATTCAAAATTCCTATCATAAATTGTACCGAGATTATAGAGAATTGTCCCATCTGGATTTGCAAGATAAATGGGTTGAATCTCTACCTGATTATAAGCGTCAAACGTGAACATAGATGAACCAGATATCATATTATGCTCCTACCCCCTTCGGGAATATTGCTGATAGCGTAAATTGGCTGATATTACCCGCAAGGTTTAATATATTTTTACCCTGTATAAGTCTCAAGAAATTCTTATTGAAATTTTCCATTCTAAAAAGACCTGTGCTGGATGAAATGATTCCTTTGTCATTATCCACTGTTATTTTTTCTCCAGCAATTAAATCTGTAAAGCTGAAAACCCGATTGTTTTCACTTTGATTCGTAATTGAAAAACTTCCGCCACTAGAATTCATCGTGAATGTGATGGTAGGCTTATTATACCCGCTGAATGAACTTTCGTTCAGATAGGTGATGGTTTGGGAGACTGTATCACTGCTGTAATTGATGCTCAAAAGAGGCGGGTAGTGCAAACCCCAAGGTCTATCGCATCTGGCGTGTAATGTCAAAGCGTAGTTCATGTTCCCGATATAAACGTGAGAGGACTGTGTGATGATAATATTGTAAACAATTATGCTCATATCGTCCTGTACAATCCTTAATGGAAGATATGTGCTCTGACCCGTTAACCAAGATTCTATAGCGTTTCTAGTTGCAACATCTATATAAGAGTAACTTCCCACAGTAAAATCAAATTCCAACGGGTTTTGATAATACCTTCCATAATAGTAAGGAGTCTCTCTTTTATAAAGCCACTTTTCATATATACTCACTTCTCCGCCAGCGGGGTTGGTTGAGGGGTTTGATGGACTGAAATCGTATATCCTTAAATCATATAATTCACTGTTGATTCCGTTAAATATAAAGGAACTTCCCCAAAAACTGCTCATATTTCCTCCTCACTAAACGCTGTAGAAGAAAGCGTTAGTCTTTTTTCCTTTCTGCTTTGTAGCAGAGTTCAACGCTTCGAACACCGCTTTCTTAATTTCGGGTACAGTATCTTTGTCAAGATTACCCGCTACACTTATATTAATGTCGCCTACAGTAATACCCCCGCCTTCTCTCATTGCCAGTAACTTACTGATAAGTTCTTCGTTTGTTCTCCCAGATATCTTTGGAAGGATATTCTTCAAGAAGTTCTTCATTTGATTCTCTGTAGCCACGTATTCGCCCTTGAGAAGTTTAGCAAAGACCTCGTTGCTACGGAGATTGCCAGCAAAGGGTTGTTTGTCGGAATGGTGGGATTCAATAAGACCGCCAGAGTGCCTAGAGCCACTTATAACTACTCCAGTTCCCGCCGCTCCTCTAACCGTTGTTTCAGTTGCCACTAGTGCAGGAGGCTTTCCTGTTCCAACAATGCTAGTAGATGGAACAATGTTCCCTCCACCAAGTTTACCATATTCTTTATTGGCTTCTTTTAATGCATCAATTAGTTGTCTAATGGCTTCTATCTGTCTGTTGATTGCCTCTACCATTGCGTTTGAAGATTCTCGAATGGCTTCAATCATTTCCCGGTAGGCTTCAATAGTTTCCTGTATCTTTTCTTTTTTATCTTCGAGCTTTTCTATTTCTGCATCAATCGCCGCTAATTCGGCTTCCTTTTGCTGTTCAATAAGTTCAATTCTTTCTTCAATGTTTGTTCTGTATTCATCCAGAACATTATCAAGGGTTTCAACCTGTAAATCATATTTTCTATCTTCAACGGTTTCTGTGATATCAGCTTCAATTTCCGCCGCTTGTTCTTCAAGTTTTAGTCTTTTTGCTCTTGCTTCTTGGCTATCGTCAAATTGAAGGGCTAAAATCTCGCCTTGAATG
>JAGODU010000094.1 GCA_017998095.1 Prolixibacteraceae bacterium
AAATACATTGTCCTTGTTTCATTTCCGGTTAGAGATAATACTCTAAGATCGACCTTCACGAAACCTGCATCTGAACATACTGCTCCGATAGGACATCGCTGGTCGCTAACATCGAGTATTTCCAAAAGCAAATCTTTACTTACTTCCTGCTGAACATTATATTTCAGCTTCACACTTCCGTTTGGAAATTGTTCTTCAAAATTATTTTGATTGTTACAAGATAAAATGAAGAAAATAATTACAATTCCCCCTAACAATTGTAATACCTTCATTGCTTAATCTATTTAAAATTCCCCAATACAAATGTAGAAAATTAGATATATAAAAATCATGATATAAAGCATAAAAAAATCCACCTTCCCAATAAAGAGAAAGTGGATTAAATATTCTTAAAAGTAAATTCTTACTCGGCTAATTTAGCTAGCAAATATTCCCTGTTTAAGCGGGCAATATGAGAAATACTGATTGATTTAGGACATTCAAGCTCGCAGGCACCGGTATTGGTACATCCCCCGAATCCAAGTTCATCCATTTTAGCAACCATGGCATTTGCTCTTCTTTTAGCTTCTACTTTTCCCTGTGGAAGTTTAGCCAATTGAGACACCTTAGCAGCAACGAACAACATTGCAGATGAGTTTTTGCAAGTAGCAACACATGCTCCGCATCCAATACAGGCAGCGGCATCCATTGCTTCTTCAGCATCATCATAGCTTATTGGAATTGCATTTCCATCGGGTACCCCTCCGGTATTAACAGAAACAAAGCCACCTGCCTGTTGTATTTTTTCAAAAGCAGTACGGTCAACCATGAGGTCTTTAATTACAGGAAAAGCACCTGCTCTCCATGGTTCAATGGTAATTGTTTCTCCTTCATTGAATTTCCTCATGTGAAGCTGGCAAGTAGTAACTTCCCTGTCCGGTCCGTGTGCACGTCCATTTACGTAAAGACTGCACATACCACAAATACCTTCACGACAATCGTGGTCAAAAGCAATTGGATCTTTACCTTCACGGATAAGTTTATCATTCAGAATATCGAGCATTTCAAGGAAAGAACTGCCCTGAGATATATTTTCAATCTCATAAGTTTCGAAGAATCCTTTTTCTTTAGGACTATTTTGCCTCCAAACCTTTACGTATATCTTTTTTAAAGTAATATCAGCCATGGTATTATTTATAACTTCTCTGACTTAATTTAATGTTCTCGTACACAAGATCTTCCTTGTTCAAAACAGGTGTTTTATCATCACCCTGATATTCCCAGCATGAAACGTATGCAAAGTTTGCATCATCGCGTTTTGCTTCACCTTCTTCGGTAACAGATTCTTCACGGAAATGTCCTCCGCAAGATTCATTTCGGTCGAGAGCATCCTGAGCCATAAGCATACCCATTTCAATAGCATCAGCAACACGGCCTGCCTTTTCAAGTTCCGGGTTTACATTATTCATTTCTCCGGGAATTCTTACATTGCTCCAGAACTCTTTCTTAAGTTCCTTCATCATTTCAATAGCCTTCTTGAGACCTTCAGCATTACGGCTCATACCAACATAATCCCACATGATATGTCCAAGCTTTTTATGGAAATGATCAACAGGTTCTGTTCCCTTAATATTGAAAAGTTTTTCCAGACGGCCTTTAACTGCTTTTTCAGCTTCGACAAATTCAGGTGAGTTAACATCAATCTTTGGAACCATAATTTCATTGGCAAGATAATCACCAATAGTATATGGAAGAACGAAATAGCCATCAGCTAAACCCTGCATAAGAGCAGAAGCTCCAAGACGGTTTGCACCATGGTCGCTAAAGTTAGCTTCACCAAGAGCATAAAGACCCGGAATATTAGTCATGAGATTATAATCAACCCAAAGACCACCCATTGAATAGTGAATAGCCGGATAAATCATCATTGGCTCTTCGTATGGATTAGAATCAGTTATCTTTTCATACATCTGGAAAAGGTTTCCATAACGGGCTTCAATAACATTTTTCCCCAATCTTTCAATTGCATATTTAAAATCAAGATAAACAGCAAGTCCTGTGTTATTTACACCATAGCCGGCATCACAACGTTCTTTTGCAGCTCTTGAAGCAACATCACGGGGAACAAGGTTTCCGTAACTAGGATAACGACGCTCGAGATAGAAATCACGGTCTTCGTCTTTAATATCATTTGGTCTGATTTCACCTTTCTGCAAGCGTACTGCATCTTCTTTTTTCTTAGGAACCCAAACTCTTCCGTCGTTACGTAAAGATTCAGACATAAGAGTCAGCTTAGATTGCTGGTCACCGTGAACAGGAATACAAGTAGGGTGAATCTGTACAAAGCAAGGATTTCCAAACCAGGCACCTTTTTTATAGCACTGCCATGCAGCTGAGCCGTTACATCCCATTGCGTTAGTAGAAAGGAAAAACACATTTCCATAACCACCTGTTGCAATAACGACAGCATGAGCACCAAAACGTTTAATCTGGCCGGTTACCATATCACGTACGATAACACCGCGAGCTTTACCTTCTTTAATTACAACGTCAAGCATTTCATGACGAGTGTACATCTTAACTGCACCCTTTGCAATCTGCCTGTTGAGTGTACTATATGCACCAAGTAACAATTGTTGCCCGGTTTGACCACGTGCATAGAATGTACGGCTTACAAGAACACCTCCGAAAGAGCGGTTTGAAAGAGTACCTCCATATTCACGAGCAAAAGGAACACCCTGTGCAACGCATTGATCAATAATCAATGGTGAAACTTCTGCAAGACGATGCACATTTGCTTCACGGGCACGATAATCACCTCCCTTAATTGTATCATAGAATAAACGATAAACAGAATCATTATCGTTCTGATAATTCTTTGCAGCATTGATACCACCCTGAGCTGCTATAGAGTGAGCTCTGCGGGGACTATCCTGATAACAGAATGCATGAACATTATAACCAAGTTCAGCCAGAGATGCAGCAGCAGATGCACCTGCAAGACCTGTACCTACAACTATAACGTCAAGCTTACGCTTATTGGCAGGGCTAACTACTTTAATGTTGGCTTTATGCTTTGACCATTTTTCGGCCAATGGACCTGCCGGTATTTTATTATCTATATTAATCATAGTACTTGTTTTTCAGATTAGAATTTAATCATGAAATAAATAGGAATGATACTAAATCCTACAGCGAATATTACTCCAATTGCATTTGCCAGGAAATAAAAGCGCTTTCTCCAGATATCATTATTCAAACCAATAGTTTGGAATGCTGACCAGAAACCATGAGAAAGGTGTAACCCTAAGAGACATCCTCCAATAATATAAATGAAGCAATAGAGGTTGCTGGCTTTAAATAATTCAGAAACCAATGCGTAGGCATTTTCCATATTAACCATTGCACCACCCTGTTCAACTGAAATTTCTTCAAGTAAAGGATGACCTGCAAATTTCATTTTCCACCAGAAATTAAAAAGATGGATTCCAAGAAATACAAATACCAATCCTCCAAGGATCAGCATGTTGCGCGAAGCCCATTCACTATTGATCCCCTGCTTTGTTTTGTTGTACTTTACAGGTCGAGCCTGCATGTTCTTTAAAGTAATAATCAGCGACCAGATGATGTGGATAAGAAAACCTAGTGCAAGAACAGGTTCCATTATCTTAATCAATGGGTTGGTCGCCATAAAATTGGCTCCAATATTGTACAACCTGCCACTGTCATCAAATATTAACAAGAGATTTATGGAAAGATGTACAAAAATGAACATTACTAAGAAAAGACCTGTAATACTCATTAAAAACTTGCGGCCAATAGAAGCGTTTAGAAAACTTCCTTTGCTCATAGAATTCTAATTTAAAGTTATTTAATATTAAATTGTTTTAAAAAAAAGAACTACAAAAGTAGATTGAAACTATTTGTAACGCAATTTTTTAAGCCTTAAAAATTTCTATTTATAATTATTCTGAATAAATATATGAAATAACAATATATTTAATCTCATAATCCTGTATATGTGATACTTATATTGCGAGTTAATGTTAAATTGATGTTATATCAATTCAGGTATATAAATCACAGATAAATTATATTTTTGAAAAAAATTACAAAACTATGACTCTTATAAAATCAATTTCCGGAATCCGCGGAACTATTGGAGGCCAACCGGGAGAAGGCCTTACTCCAATAGACACTGTTAAGTTTACGTCTGCCTATGCTGCTTTCATCCAAAAGACTTCAGGAAAACAAAACGTAAAGATTGTTGTGGGAAGGGATGCAAGAATATCGGGAGAGATGGTCTCTTCTCTTGTAGTATCTACATTAATTGCAATGGGCTGCGATGTAGTGAACATAGGTATGGCTTCAACACCAACTACTGAAATAGCAGTACCCTTTGAAAAAGCCAATGGAGGTATTATCCTTACTGCAAGTCACAATCCAAAACAATGGAATGCATTGAAGCTTTTAAATGAAAAAGGCGAGTTCCTGAATGACATACAGGGTAAAGAAATTCTAAGCATTGCCGAAAAAGAAGATTTCAAATATGCCGATATTGATTTATTAGGCAAGATTGAAAACAAAGATTATACTGATATTCATATTGATCAGGTCCTTGGATTGAAACTTGTAAATGTAAATCAAATTAAAAAATCTAAAATAAAAGTTGCTGTTGATGCTGTAAATTCAGTAGGAGGAATTATTGTTCCAAAGCTCCTAAAAGCACTTGGTGTTGAAGAGATAATTGAAATAAACTGTGAACCAACAGGACATTTTGCTCATACACCTGAACCAATAACTGAAAATCTTATTGATGTATCAAAGATAGTAAGGGAAAGCAACGTTGATGTATGTTTTGTTGTAGATCCTGATGTTGACAGGCTTGTAATACTCAATGAAGACGGTTCAATGTTTAATGAAGAGTATACATTAGTTGCTGTTTCAGATTATGTACTATCAAAAACTCCGGGTAATACAGTATCAAACTTATCATCGACAAGAGCCTTGAGGGATATAACTAAAAAATATGGAATGGAATATAAAGCTGCTGCTGTAGGGGAAGTAAATGTAGTTGAGAAGATGAAATCTATAAATGCAATTATAGGAGGCGAAGGAAACGGAGGAGTAATTTATCCTGAATCACATTACGGCAGGGATTCTATGGTAGGTATTGCATTATTTCTTTCTCTATTAACTGAGAAAAAATTAAAATGCTCTGAATTAAGGGCTACTTATCCCGATTATTTTATGTCGAAAAATAAGATTGAGCTGACACCTGAAGTAGATGTTGACCTTATCCTTTCAAAGATAAAAGACAAATATTCTCAAGAAGAAATTAATGATATTGATGGTGTGAAAATTGATTTCAAAGACAGCTGGGTTCACCTTAGAAAATCAAATACTGAGCCAATAATCAGAATATACTCGGAAGGTAAAAGCCCTGAAGTAGCTAATGAATTAGCTAAAAAAATAATTCAAAACATAGAAGATGAAATAAATAAATAATTAATATTTATTGATAAATGTATTCCCAATACAAACTAAATTTTTATATTTGTAGAAAGAAAAACCAAAATAAACATAACACGTAACCCTAAAATCTTTAAAAAAATGAAAAAATTAATTTTACTATTTGCAGTGTTAGTACTTGCATTTACAGCAAGTGCTCAGGAAGTACAATTCGCGAAAGGCGATAAAGTTTTTAACATTGGAGTTGGTTTGGATTCATATAGAATTCCTGTATCCGTATCCGGTGAGTTTGGTATTGTTGATGGAATTCTTGAAAAAGGATCAATCGGTGTTGGTGCTTATGCGGGAGCAGGTTTTACATGGTGGTCATATTATTCAAATCATCTTTATTTCTTTGGCGGTGCAAGAGGAGCTTTCCACTACACATTCATTGACAAACTTGACACTTATGCAGGTATCAGCCTGGGTATTTCAAGTTACTATTCATCATGGCTTTCAGGTGGCGGTTTCCTTGGTGCTCGTTATTATATGAGTCCCAAAATGGCAATCTTCGGTGAAGTAGGTTATGGTCTTGGCCTTGCAACTGTTGGTGTTGCTTTCAAATTGTAGAAAGAATTATTTTGCAATATCTGAAAAGAGGATCGAAATTTTTCGCTCCTCTTTTTTTATATACCCAATCACAATACATACCCTTTTTATAAATATCCAAAAGAAATGATAATGAAATTATTATGATTGAAAAACAATTTATAACTTTCCGTAATAATTAACTCATTTAATTTTACTACAATGAAAAAATTATTCCTTTTGATTACTCTTTGCATTTTAGTCTTTTTTTCTTCAGCAAACAATTATCAAAAACCAAGGGAAATATTCAATAATAATTCTTCTGAGTTAAAGGCCAATACTTTCTTTAAAAATAGGTATATCAACGATAATAAATCAGCTGAAAACCCATATAAACTTGATAGCATTATATATAAAGATGGAACTAAAGAGGTTTTTAACTATGACGAATCGGGAAATACTACCAAATATTATTATTACGAAAAATCATTAAATCAAGATACTCAATTAAAAGAATTAGTTGAATTTGATTATGAAGATGACAATGTTGTCCTTTTCAAATTTAGTGCTCTTGATGAAGATAACCAATTAATGGTTCTAGAGCAATCAGAAAAAATTTATGATTCAGATGGAAGGCAAACTACAGAAATATATTGGACAATGGGAGAAAAAGAACTGGAACCTTTTTCCTTTAACTTCTCAACACACTCAGTTGATTCATCAGCAATGAGTAGTTACTTCTGGAATCTTGATTCTAAAAACTGGGAATTAAGTAACTATGAAATATCTTACTACGATTTACAAGGCAGAATTAAACAACTTGATGCTTATAGGAAAGAAATTGGTATTGGAGTGTTGGAATTGAGAAATCGCATTTTATATTACTATGATTCCAAAGGCAGGCAAACCAGTCATGAATTTCTTTCAGCTCCCTTCATCAATGGTATTTGGGAAAGAGAAATGGCTTTTTCCTATGAATTTGACACTAATGATCGAGTAAAGAATTCAATATATTACAGAAAGAAAAGAGGACTAATGGAAACATGGTTTAAAGAAATTTTTTATTATAACAATGAAGGCCTAACTGAGATAATTGACTGTTTTAGCGGGACAGACTCAATTAACAATTCTTTGGAATATAAAATTGAATATCAATATGAAAATAATTCTTTATCCGGCCAGTTTGAATCATTATTTGATAAAGAAGCAGGTGAACTGAAACCATATTGCAAATATGAATTTAAACATGACAAAACTGTAGATACAACCGATTTGATTTTACCATACCTTGAAGGTCCGGATTATTATTACGAAAGAAATAGCCTCTTTAACGGTGATTATTTCAAGGAAAGTGTTTTAAAAAGCTTTATTAAATATGAGAACGATACTCTTTCCGGACAACTAGTTAAGAAATATGAAGCTAGCTATTTTTATTCCCGCTTAAAACCTGATAATACATCATCAACTGAATTAAGTGATAAAAGCTTTAAATGTTCTCCAAATCCTTTTACAGAAAATATTTCTGTTAACCTGTCTGAAAAATCTGACTACATGATTACTATATATGATTTAACAGGAAAAATTAAATATAAAGACCATATATCAGGAAGTAACATAAATATAAATCCGGAAATAAGTGAAAAAGGTATTTATATTTTAGAATTAAGATCAGGTAAAGGGAAAATATATCGTTCAAAAATCATCAGGAAATAGTAATAATCTCAAAACCTGATAAAATAAAGGGTTTTTATCAAAGAATATTTTGTATTTTGAAAAAATTATAAATCCCTTCTTAGGGGATTATTCTATTCAATAACTTAAATATTCAGTCATGAATGATAAGAATTACAATCCATTTGAAAATGCGCAGAAACAATTTGATCATGCTGCCGATTTGCTTGATTTGAATGAAGCAACCCGTGAGTTATTAAGAAATCCGTTAAGGGAATTCCATTTCCTTATTCCTGTAAAGATGGACGATGGATCAACAAAAGTATTCAAGGGTTTCAGAGTTCAACACAATGACGCAAGAGGTCCTGCAAAAGGAGGTATCCGTTTCCACCCTATGGAAACTATTGATACTGTGAAGGCTTTGTCAATGTGGATGACCTGGAAGACTTCAGTTGCTGATATCCCTCTGGGAGGTGGTAAAGGTGGTGTTATTTGCGATCCTCATCATTTAAGTAAATCTGAACAAGAACAAATTTGCAGAGGCTGGGTAAGACAAATTGTTAAAAATGTAGGCCCGTTCAATGATGTTCCGGCTCCGGATGTAATGACTAATCCACAACATATGTTATGGATGCTTGATGAATATGAAACTATCAGGGGAGAAAAATTCCCCGGCTTCATAACAGGCAAACCTGTTGGCATGGGAGGTTCGAAAGGCCGTACTGAAGCTACCGGATATGGTGTTATGATTACAGTCAGAGAAGCTCTTAAAGAGTTAAAAATAAAACCTGAAAACACTATTGCAAGTATACAGGGTTTTGGTAATGTTGCCAGATATGCTATTGAACTTTACAATAAAATGGGTGGTAAAGTTATTTGTGTGGCCTGCTGGGATGAAAATGACAAGACTAGTTATTCGTTTAGAAAAAAAGATGGCGTTAACTTAAAAGTACTCACTTCAATTACAGATTCTTTTGGTGGTATAGATAAAGATAAAGCCCGTGATCTTGGATATGAAATTTTACCGGGTGACGCATGGCTGGAACAGGAAGTAGACATACTTGTTCCTGCTGCTCTGGAAAATCAATTAAGAGTTGATAATGTTCATAAAATAAATAAAAGCGTGAAAATTCTTGCTGAAGGAGCTAATGGCCCTACAAACAGAGATGCTGATGAAATTATCAAAAAAACAAATATTCATGTAATTCCTGACTTTCTGGCCAATGCAGGAGGGGTTGTATGTAGTTATTTTGAACAGGTTCAGTGCAATATGAACTATTTCTGGGAAAAAGATGAAGTGATCAGCAAGCTTGACAATAAAATGACTTCAGCTTATCTTTCAGTCAGTGATTTCTCGAGATCAAACAAACTAAGCATGAGAGATGCTGCTTACGTTATTTCAGTTAATCGTGTTGCTCAGGCTTGTCACGACAGAGGCTGGGTATAAAATAACTTTGTTTCCTTTTTTATAAGATGACCAAAAAACAATCTGCAAATATTGCATTTGAACTTAAGGAACGTGCTAAAGAATTAAGCTGCCTATATGAAGTTCAGGAATTGCTAAATAACAAGGAGTTAAGTATTGATGAAATATTTAAAGAAGTAATTAAGATACTTCCTCAGGGCTGGCAATATCCCGATATATGCAGAGTGCAGATTGTTTTTCGTGATTCAGTTTATGAATCTGAAGATTTAAAAAAGACAAAATGGTGGCTGAAGTCTGATATCGTCGTACAAGAAGAATTGCTGGGATCTATTAATGTTTATTATAAAGAAAAAAGACCCAATGAACTTATAGGTCCGTTCCTAAAAGAGGAACAAAAGCTTATTAATACAATTGCAATGCAGATATCATCTTTTATTCTGCATAAAAGATTAAAGGCTGTTTTTGAAGAAGGCGGAACTGTTCTTAAGGATCAAAAGCCTGAATGGTACACAATCTTCAAAATGCTTAAAGGGACTAATCCTAAGCTTCTTGTCCGTATCTCCCGTAAAATGATCAACTTCATGTGCTGGAATGGTATTAAGGAAGCCGAAAATCTATTCGAATTTTTCAGCCCTGAATACAAGGATAAAATTGAATTACTGAAAGAAGGGAACAACCGCCCCTACCATGAAACTGCTACAAGTGATTTGATTACTACAAGCTATCGTATTTTTGAACTTGCAGGCGAGCACCTTGATGAAAATGAACTTGTTGATAATATTCACCGCTGGATAAAGGAAGACAGATCAGGCTTCCTGGTAAATGTTCTTGAGAACAACGGCTCTTCCCTGTCCGAAATTAGCAGCGCTATTGAAAGGTTTTATCATCTTTCATCGCAAGGACTTGAGATATCAAAAGCTCGTGAAAAAAGTGTCAAAATTTCACTGATAAGAAGACTGTTGTTAGATCAGCTGGATTTTATTTCAATTGCTAAAAAATTCCTCGAGGTAAGTGATTTTCATAAGCTGCTGAGAAAAATCATTTCTCCTTTAGGAAGTTATGGGAAACTTGGAGGAAAAAGCTCCGGCCTGTTTTTATCAAGCCACATTTTGTGGAAAATGGCTGATAAGCATCCTTTCTTCGCTGACATTAAAGTTCCTAAAACCTGGTACATTACTTCTGATGCCATACTAAGCTTCATGAAAAGAAACGACCTTGAAGATATTATGGAACAAGTGTTCAAAGATATAGACCAGGTTAAGAAAGAATATCCTTATGTAGTTCATGTTTTCAAAAATTCACCTTTCAGTCCTGATATCATAAAAGAACTTTCGGTTGCTCTCGACGACTTTGGAGAAACTCCTTTGGTAATAAGAAGCTCCAGCCTTTTGGAAGACAGGATGAACACTGCTTTTGCAGGAAAATACAAAAGTTTGTTTGTTGCTAACAAAGGAACAAAGGAACAAAGACTTCTGGAATTTATGGATGCTCTGGCTGAAGTATATGCTTCAGCTTTTGGTCCCGATCCAATTGAATACAGAAAAGAAAGAGGCCTTTCAGAATACCACGAGGAAATGGGAATTCTGATTCAGGAGGTTGTAGGTAAAAAAGTCGGCAAATATTTTCTTCCTGCATTTTCCGGGGTTGCCTTCAGTCATAACGATTTCAGATGGTCAAACCGTATTAAAAAAGAAGATGGCCTTATCAGAATGGTACCAGGCCTTGGCACAAGAGCTGTTGACAGATTAAGCGATGATTATCCGATTCTTGTATCTCCGGGTCAACCGGGATTAAGGGTTAATGTTGCAATAGAAGAGATTATTCGGTATTCCCCTAAAAAAATAGATGTTATCAATCTGGAAAAGAAATCGTTTGAAACAATTGACATACAACAACTTCTCGCTGAATCGGGTAAAGAATATCCTCAGATTCATAATGTTGTTTCTCAAATTACAGAAGACTTCATCCAACAGCCACGAAAGTTATATCTCGACTTCGAAAAAAACAGTTATATCGTTACTTTCAATGGAATAATTAACAATTCTCCATTCCCTAAGGAGATTAAGACAATACTCGATGTTCTTGAAGAAGAATATAACTGCCCGATAGATATTGAATTTGCCCACGACGGAGATAATCTTTACTTATTGCAATGCAGGCCCCAAAGCTACAGTGGTACAAGCATGCCGGCAGTAATTCCTTATAATATTTCAGAAGATAAAATCGTATTCACTGCCAGCAGATTTATTTCAAATGGAATCGTTTCAAACATAAGACACATAGTTTATGTTGATCCATCCAAATATGGAGAACTCCAAACCTATGAAAGATTTCTTGCTATTGGAAAAATAATAAGCAGTCTGAACGAGATCTTACCCAAAAGGCAATTTATTCTGATGGGTCCCGGAAGATGGGGAAGCCGGGGAGATATTAAACTGGGCGTCAATGTTGCTTATTCAGATATTAACAACACAGCAATGCTTATAGAAATTGCCAGAAAACAAAAGAATTACATGCCTGAGCTTTCAATGGGAACTCACTTCTTTCAGGATCTGGTAGAATCAGAAATCAAGTATTTGCCTTTATATCCCGATGATCCGGGTAACTTTTTCAATGAAAACTTTTTTAATAATTCAGTAAATATATTGCCTGACTTACTACCAGGCTATTCTGCCTTTTCTGACACGGTTAAAGTAATTGACATAGCAGATTCATCCGGAGGAAATATGCTTCACATTCTTATGAATGCTGATGAGGAAAGAGCCTACGCAATATTATCCGAACCGGTACTTCAAAATGATTTTAACTTCTTCAAAACAGGCAATTTCAGCAGTTCTTCCAATCCTGATTTCCATTGGCGCTGGAGAATGAATTATGCTGAGCATATTGCTTCCCGGCTCGATAAAGAAAAGTTTGGTGTTATAGGTTTTTATGTGTTTGGAAGTGTAAAAAATGCAACTGCAGGTCCGGGTAGTGATATTGATGTCCTGATTCACTTCAAAGGAAATGAAAATCAAAGAAACGACCTTTTACTTTGGCTGGATGGCTGGAGCCTTTGCCTTGGCAGGCTAAACGAAATAAGAACAGGAACAAAAACCGATAAGCTGCTGGATATTCACATTATAACTGATGAAGATATTCAAAAAAGAGATAGCTATGCAGTTAAAATTGGTTCTTCTCATGATCCTGCATTGCCCCTAAGTTTAGGAACAGAGCTTAATAAAGAAACTGCGTCAGATTAATATTCTTTCAGCTTCTTTAAGGTTCTCCAAATCAAAGATTATTATAGCTAATTCTGCTCCATAATGAGCAGCATTGAAAGAGTGTGTACTTCCAAGCATATCACGCCAATTACCGGTAATTCTTGTTGACTCATGAATATGCCCATGCAATGTCAGTAATGGCTGTTTTTGTTCAATTAATCGTCTTACTGCTATACTCCCCACATTTACATCAAGAGGAACATGATTGAATTTTCTTCCGTCAAGTGCTGCCCTGTCAAGATTTGTCTGATAAGGAGGCGTATGAAATAACAAGACTGAATTACTCAGATCATCATCTCCTATAAGTAAATTCAAATCTTTCTGTATCGAACCAAATAAAATGTCATCATCCTTAAAAGGAATAGAATGAAACCCTTCTTCAGGAGGCACGCATCCCGGATCTACAAAGCGTGATACATCATACATTTCCCAATCTTTATATAAGAAAGGCGTTGGAGGAATGCATGAATAAGCATAAACTGTGTACTTGCCAAAATCAGCTTTCTTGTTATGCATATATTTTAGAAGTCCGGTTTTCTCTGCTTCCAGAAAATTTTTTTCTTCTAAACGACTGTCATCATTTCCAAGTATTAAAAAAATCTCAGGATAATCATCTTTCAAAACAGACTTACAATGATCAAACCCATTGAATATTACATTTTCAATAAAATCATCAGCTACTGTAAGATAATCATTGATAGAAAACAAACCTGAAGGGAGAAGGTCACCACCTAAAAATACTGAAGCCGGTTTTTCAACTTCTATCTTTTTAAAAAGCTTTTCATATCGGTCTTTCTTTCCGTGAAGATCAGAAACAAAAAAATTAGAGGGCATATTGAAAAAAATTATAACATATTGTCGACTAAAACAGAAAATAATAAAATAAATGCACTAACTTATTGCTAGTTAACTAATAGAAACAAAAATCATATAAATGTAAAAATACCAAAAAAGAATTGATGATATCGATTAAGTAAGGGAAATTAAAATATAAATTGTCTTTAAAAAGTTATCTGATAATAAAAAACCTATTAATAACCTAATCATTTAAAACCATGAAGAAAATTCTACTACTCTCCGCTTTTATTTTATTTCTATCAGGGTCACTATTTGCCGCAGTTAAAATTGACACAGTTTACACTGCCAGCGGTAAAGAAAGAAAACTATATTATTCAATTCCTGATAACTATGATCCGGCAAGAGCTTTCCCTCTTGTTGTCGGGATGCATTATTGTGGAGGTACTGCACTCTCATACAGGAATTCACTTTCACCGCTAAGTGACAGTATCAATGCAATTATTGTTTGTCCTGACAATTTTCAAAATCAGGTTGCCGATTCTCAGTTAGATATAATTACAGCTGCAGCTGATTCAGCAAGAAAAGCCTATAATATTGCTGCTGATTCAATGTACCTGACTGGAATGTCGTGCAATGGTGAAACAATTCTTCGCCAGGGACTCAAGAAATTTTATCCTTTCAAAGGAATTTTTCCCTGGGTACCTTATATTACCAGCAAGAATTTTGCTCCCTACAATCTTGAATCTGATATACCAACAGTACTTGCAGTTGGCACTGTTGACGATAACTTCTTAACGCTCATGGTATTGATAGATAGCCTCAGATATAACAGCCCGGATAAGAATCTTGTCCTTGCTCCAAATATTGGCCACGTTGAAATTTTCAATGAATTTCCTTCAATAATGATAAAATCTATCAGATATATCAATTCCCCAAAAACAATCCAGATATCTGCATTGCCCGATGTTAAAATTAAAAATACTGAAACTGCCCGGGAATTTGAAGTTGACCTCTCATATTCAGGAGATAAGATATTACAAGCTGAGGTAATCTCAAGTAATAATTCCAGGCTTAAAACCTCTGAAGTCAGTTATTCCAAATCTGAAAATAAAGTCAGGTTTAAATTAGTACCTGTTGCAGGTAAAACAGGAACAATGAAAGTAATTGTTGAAGTAAAAGAATCAAATGGAAAAGCAATTTCTCAATCCATATTTAACGTTGTTTTAGAAAAAAGTGACAATACCAATATCGATTCAGATAAAACCGGTTCTACAAAAATTTATCCAAATCCTTCAGATTATTACATAAAAGTTTCAGGCAAAGAAAAAATAAACAAGTATGAAATCATGAATATTTCGGGACAAGTAATTATTAAAGAGAACTCCGGATTAAATGAATTTTCATTAGACGTTTCAGGCCTTCCTAAAGGAGTATATTATTTCAGATCGTATCTCGAGAATAAAATTGAAAATTTAAAGTTCATAACACAATAACAGATAGCGTTTTACTTTTCATAAAAAGAAATTATCCCCCTTTAATATTTCTAATCATCCTTTAAACATTATCATTAGTTTATTCGTACCAAAGAACCACCAAAATACCATCAAAGAGCCTGTTTCTCCAATTAGAATAGGATTAAGTGGCTCTTTGGTGGTTCTTTGGTACGGGTGTGATAGTGAGTTACCTTTTCATAAATTGGTTCACTACCAAATGAATTTTTTATCAAAAAGCATATCAAACTTAACTGAAAAAACGTGCAAAATTATGCAGTTTACCCTATCCTATTCAATAGTACAAAAAAGCAGTATAATTATTCAATATTGAGCTCATCACAGCTAATTATGCAATATCTCAATTTTGAAAATTTAAAGATATTGCCCTTTCGTCAAAACGTTTTTACTGTTAATCAAATAAATTTCGCCATATATAAGATTTGTATTTCATTTGTCTCAGAAATATTATTAAATGTTTTTGATCCATGAAAATTTTAAAGTTAATAGTATTATTTGTAACAGTTCTGAGCCTAAATGGATACGCTCAGGTACAACTTCCGGTTAAATACAGAGTAGAGAATCAATCGATGTCTACTCCGATGACAAACCTGGAAGATATATTTTTTGACAGCCCCTATTCAACAAAGCCAGTAAACGTTCAATTTGACGGTTCTCTTTTAAATATGACTTATGACAATGGTTCAACATTAACAAAGATTAACGTAACAAAAGTAAGAACAGAAAAAGAAGTTGAAGATGGAGTAATCGTTGCAGAAAGAAATATATATGTTGACAATGCAAACGTATCAGACACCCTATTATTTGTAGTAGATTACAACGTAGGATATTTTCAGATGATAGTTCCTACAAAAAATTCAAAAGGTGACTATTGGGGATACACTTCTTACCGTAAATTTGTACCGGCTAATGAGTTAGCATCTTATCGCAAAAACGTACCGGTTGATGAGTTAGCATCTAAGTAAACCATGTAAAATATTTCAAACCAAAAAGCTGCTTCTGTAATGGGAGCAGCTTTTTTATTTTAATTATACAAGAGCCTTTCACGGGACTCGAACCCGCGACCTGCTCATTACGAATGAGCTGCTCTACCAACTGAGCTAAAAAGGCAATAAATTTCTGTATACAAAAATATACGACTAGTTTTAAAATCTGAAAATAAA
>JAGODU010000335.1 GCA_017998095.1 Prolixibacteraceae bacterium
AACGAAAAAATCAGCCGGAACGTAGCGATCGGCTGTATTGACCTCGTTAGCAAAAAATTATTCAAGCTTAAAAGGTTCTAATATTCTCCTAAATTCAGGACGAAGAGATGGAAAATGATAGATTCCATCCTGTATCCATGATTTGGTGTTTTTTATATTTGTTGAGCTGAGCATAATATTTAAAAGATCGTCGTGCGGATAGAGATAGACAAAATTATCTTTGCGAAAACACATCCATATATTTTTCCCAATATATTTTTTTTCAAACCACAGCCTTCCTTTAAGTTG
The DNA here is from genome assembly GCA_017998095.1 of Prolixibacteraceae bacterium. The sequence continues at coordinate 289 of JAGODU010000335.1, forward strand.
TACTTTTAAAATCATATCGCCACCAACATGGTGTGCTAAAAAATCAGCACCCTTCCAATCATCGCCGATTTTGATTGTTAGAAAACCGTAATCAGCAAGAACGGCAGATATTTTCTGGAAGTTAAACTGTTCTTTCTGTTTGGCGTTAAGGTCATGGTAAGATATTTTATTAAACATTTCTGTCATTTCTTTCACCATTTTTAATTGGTAATAATTTTGTTATCTTCTGGAAGACCTGACATAAATAGATATTTTCGTTTCTTAAAATAGAAATAGTTAGGCACAAAGAATACCAGAAATATTAAAATTATAGCCACCACATTGGCACCAAATGATATCCGAGAGTTTAGTGCACTAAAAATCATTAATCCCAAGAATACCCAATTACAAATCCATCCCCATAAAAGTCTTTTATGAAGTCCATAAATTAAGAAACAAATAAAAATATCAAAAATTACTACCGGAATAAAAGCTGTTGGGTCTAGTGATACATTATAGCCAGCCCTAAGCATCCTGTTATAGTCAGCTAAAATGGTTACTGGAGAGGTTATGATTTTAAAAGGTAAAACAACATAGGTATAGAATTTCAACCAACGCGTAGTTAATTCTTTTGCAGAATCTGTATTAGTCTCCATTTTAATCACCCTCCTTATCGTTATGCTAACGCCCGCGCATAACCGGCGGAAAAGGGGCGCGGCCACCGAACGTGGGGTTCAGCATGATTTTTCCCCGCGCCCCTTTTACGTCCGGTTCATGCGCCTCGTTCGGTGTCCTTGCTCGCTATTCTTCTTTCTTCTCGCGTGGAAAGATGTTGACTTTCAAGAAATTCCTCATATGTGCTAAACGTCTTTTGATGCTCACTCTTCTTATTTCTTCCAAGTCGTGTTTTGTCAATTCTATTCTGAAGGTAGTCCGCTAATTCTTCAAACCGTTCTATTGGCACATCTCGCCATTTGACGCGAAATTCTCGCTCTATGGCTTTATAAATGACGGCATAGCTAAAATCAGGAGTTCCATCAACTTTTTTAAACTCATTATACCGCTTAATAAGGTGTTGAATATAATTTTTACGATCTCTATCAGCGGCAATTGTTCCAGAGGTGGGAGTAATGGTCACAGATTTTTTAGGAGCTTTTACCGTTAACGTATTGGCAATATAGCCTGTATTACTGCTATGATCAAGCGTAATAATATTTGTCGCATGATCTTTTGAAGATCGTCTATCAGAAAGTTTTCCCGATAAGAGTGCAATTTTTTTCTGAAATACTTCTCGCTCAGAAATCGTTCCGTTTGTGATTTTGTTATGGCAATTGCCACAGACAAGAATGAGATTTGTAGGATCGTCCGTTCCCTCTTCACTTTGAGGGTGAATATGATGAATCTCTAATGTTGTAACATCATCTTCACCGCAAAAAGGACACCGAGAATTGGCTTGTTGAAAAATCAGTTTCTTGATCATTGACCCTGGTTCTGTTTTCTTCCTCATACTGACCCCGTACTTGCATCTCAATCATGCAAAACATAGCAGTTTATAAATTGGTTCTAATGCCTGTGAATATGTATAGAGTGCCATTAAATCGTCTTTATATTGGGGATGTATTGACACGATCTGCATTTCTTCAATTTTCTGCTCAATGAGGTGAGAAGCTTGTTGTTTTATCGCTTCGAATAGCTTTTCTTTTTTCCATGATTTTTTATAATCAAGCTGATATTCTTCGCAGAACCCAAGTAATTCATTTTTTGAAAAGCAATTCCGTACGATATCATCCTCTACCGTCTTAATTACTAAGCCATGATCCAATAATGCTTTGCTTGTCTCTTTGATATTGATGCCAAAATTCCTTAATTTATAGGAGGTTAGGTTTGGTAAACTTCCTCCACCCAATTCAATGACCGAAAAGAGATGCAGTCTTGCCGATATTGAAAGGGGGAGCAATATTGGGGGACAAAGGTGTTTGTATGAATCTACTCCGTGAAGATATTCAGCTTGAAATAAAGGATATTCTTTCCAGTAATCGGTATCCTTCCTCATCGTTTGGATAAATTCGTTTGCTTTTTGAAGTAGATCCTCCATTGTCGGCTGTATTTCTACGGGAAAGCTGCATAGTGCTCTTGCAAAAAAGAGGGGAAAATCTGTCGTAAGCCAGAAAGCTCTACCACCACCATCTTTCTCTGCCATAATCCACATCGCTTTTAGTTCATACAACGCGGCTTCCTCTTTAAAATGGAGATAATTCGTAAAATTTACTGAGAGAACATTGTCAATACGGCGACAAATCCAGTCGTCACCGATACCTACGCCTGGATTTGCTTGTATAATGCCTTTCATCAGCGTGTATATTGAGAGCGTATCTTTCGCCTTTAAGCGTTCGATAATAAATGGGGTAAAATCTATACACGGAACGCGAGAATTGGGAGAATATTCCTTATGCAAAAAGGGGTATTCTGTATGACCAATATCTTTTATTGCATGACGGAGTTGAGTAATAGGAGAAAGATTGGGAGATGATGTTTCCTGGTGAAGCATAACATCTTCATTAGGCATTTCTCGCTTTTTAGAAAAGATATTTTTTAATATGTTTAGCACAGTATCCCTCCTGAATTTATGACACCGAACGATTAAATCAGCCGGAGCGATGATCGGCTGGATTGACGGGTTATAATTTTTATTTCGGAGGATCGTGAAAATGAAGAGAATGATAGCTTGTGAAAAATGTTCAAAAAGGCCAGAGCCTCATTATGCTGGTGAATGGTTTAAAAGAGTAATGGGAACAGCAAAAGTAGATATGTTTTGTGATTATTGCTCAATTGGTAGCGGAGGAAATATGGAACCCACCCCGATTAAAAAAGGAAGTAAATGCGCGGCGGAGTCTATGGGAGTTGATGGGCATGGAATACCATATTATAAATGGGAATCAGAATTATTAATATTATAACAATGTTTATACAGTCTGTATAATTCTGTAAACACAGACAGTTCCCTTCTGTATAAATCGTTTTTCTATATTTCGGACATTATCAGTATCATTAAATAAATTCAACTGTTTAAATCATGATTG
>JAGODU010000002.1 GCA_017998095.1 Prolixibacteraceae bacterium
ATTACAAAAAATGATTTTACAGGCACCTACATGGTCAGATTCTGATTTAAATGATTATGACGAAGCCAGGAATCATATCAATAAATCCAGAATTGCATGATTTTACCGGATTCTTCTATATTGATTGAGTTATTTCGCAAGAAGGACAAAGAAAACACTCAATTTTATAGTTTAGCAAAAAAATATATACAATTTAAGGTTTCCGTATAAATGAAAGCACTCCGTAATCCCCAACTGCAAGTAGCTCTCTCTATTACCTTAAGTTAAGAAACACTTGTATTGTACGGATGAATTATGTATATTTGTACGTATAAACTGATTGGATATGGACTCAAAACTGACTTTAAAGCTTGATAAGTTCGTGATTGAAAAAGCTAAGGATTATGCTTCCTCACAGAAAAGGAGCTTATCACGGATTATTGAATCCTACCTGAGATCGTTAGTAAATAATGATAATCCAAAAGAAACCGACGATATTGAGATTTCACCATTTGTAAAAAGTATGTCAACCGGTGTTAAAATACCTGCTGATTTTGATTATAAAAAAGAGTACGGTGACTATCTAACAAAGAAATATAAATGATTCCCAAACTATTTATAGACACAAACTTGATGATCGATCTGCTTGGTGAAAGACTTCCATATTATGAATCTATTGCCAGGGTAGCTACATTAGCAGATAGAGGAAAAGTAAAAATGGTGGTATCTGCCTTTTCATATCCTACTGTTTATTATCTGCTTAGTAAATTTGAGCCTTCTGAAAATGTAAAGGAAAAGTTAAGGAAGTTAAGGATAATTTCAGAAATATCGGATTTAGATGAAATTACAGTTGAAAAGGGATTAGCATCTAACTTCAAAGACTTTGAAGATGCTTTGCAATACCATTGTGCCCTAAAGGCTGATTGTGACATCCTTCTGACCAGAAATGCTAAAGATTTTAAGGAATCATCTATACCGGTAATGTCAGCAGAGGAATTTCTACAAACTATCAGAAATAAATGACCTACACCTAATAACCGTTTATTCGTAATTGTGCCATCGGGACGATAGTATGTTAGAAAATGGAATTATTCGCATTAAGTACAGCGTATTTATCCCTCATGCCTTAGATGGCACAACCCCCTTAATCAGGGCAATAAAAAACATTGAAGAACTTGAAGAAGAGCGCATGTTTCTGGTAGAGATTGGGAAGGATAAGTTTCGGTATTGATGGATAGAAACTGTTAAAGGTTGAAATTCAATTGATATGAGTAATCTTAAACCAGGGCTGTATTCCATTCATATAAAAACAATTGAAAAAGAGTTGAAATCCCGAAACTTGAAATAGAGGGATTCGACAGAGAGCCTATATTAAATCTTCGATTAAATGTATGCCAGACATATTTGGTTAAACCACTCATTACAAGAAAACCCAGGAAATTAGAAATGATTTTTTTTATAATATTGTAAAATACTGGAACATTGGCTGAAAGCATAGACATCTGCAACGAAAAGGATATTTGTATTATTTTTACCCGGAAATTTTAGAAACATGAAAAAGCTGACATTATTTACACTGATTATAATAGTATGTATATCTTTCAAAAATGAGACTGAAAGCCAAAAAAACTTTACTTCTAATTTACTGCATTATAACAAACCGGCTTCGGATTGGGTTGGTGCTTTACCTGTAGGTAATGGACGTTTGGGGGCAATGGTGTTTGGAATTCCTGCTCAAGAGCAAATACAGCTAAATGAGAATACTGTTTGGGCCGGTAGTCCTTACAGAAACGATAATCATAAAATTGCAGATTCTTTACAATATCTTAGACAGCTGATTTTTGATGATAAATTTACTGAAGCTGAAGATTTTGCTTGTAAGACTATTACAAGTGAGGGAGCGCAGGGAATGCCCTATCAAACTGTCGGTGATTTGTTTTTAGATTTCCCGGGACACGAAAAATACTCAAATTATCATAGAGGCTTAAGCATAGACAGTGCATTAACTTTCTCTTCATATCAAATTGGCGATGTAGTATATAAACGAGAACTTTTTTCATCTTTCCCTGATCAGGTAATTGTAATGAAAATTACAGCAAGCAAACCTCACGCTTTAAATTTTTCAACAAGCATTAAAAGACCGGCAAAGACACTAATCTCTATTGAGAAAGGCAACATTTTGCGAATGTCAGGCTCTACTTCTGATCATGAAGGAATAAAGGGGCAGATAAAATTTGAATCACTTGTAAAAATAGTGACTACAGATGGTACAGTTATCTCAAAAGACACGTCTTTGGTAGTTTCCAAAGCCAGTTCTGCAATTATTTATATTTCAATAGCAACCAATTTTAAAAGGTATGACGATATCTCAGGAAATCCTTTAGAAATAGCTACTACTTACCTGAATTCTGCACTAAAGAAGGATTATAGCGATATGCGAAATGCTCATGTTGCTTTTTATAAGAAATACTTTGATAGGGTAAAAATAAATTTAGGAGTTACTGACTCTATTCATAAGCCAACAGATGAAAGGATTAAAGAATTTGCAAAAGCAAATGACCCGCAGTTAGTAGCATTGTACTTTCAATTTGGTCGATACTTATTAATTTCTTCCTCACAACCCGGGGGTCAACCTTCAAACTTGCAAGGCTTGTGGAATAATCAGCTATTTCCGCCCTGGGACAGCAAGTACACTATTAATATCAACACAGAAATGAATTATTGGCCGGCAGAAGTTACTAACCTTGACGAATTGCATGAACCTTTAATTAAAATGATTAAGGAACTCTCCGTTACAGGTCAGGAAACTGCCCGTAAAATGTACAATGCAAATGGTTGGGTTGCACATCATAATACCGATCTATGGCGTTTTACCGGAGCGATTGATGGTTCTCCGGGATTATGGCCTTGTGGTGGTGCTTGGCTTTCACAGCATTTGTGGGAAAAATACGCTTTCAACGGTGATACAATTTATCTTGCTTCTGTTTACCCTGCATTAAAAGGAGCTTCACGTTTCTTTCTTGATTTTTTAACAGAAGAGCCTACTCATAAATGGTTAGTGCTTAGTCCATCAATGTCTCCTGAAAATGCTCCCTATATGATTCGTAAGCAATGGAAAGTAATTGCAGCCGGGACAACTCTCGATAATCAGTTGGTTTTTGATTTATTTTCAAAAACAATTGAAGCAGCAAGTATATTAAAATCGGACTGTCAGCTTATAGATTCATTACAAACTGCTTTGTCAAAATTGCCTCCAATGCAAACAGGACATTTTGGACAACTGCAGGAATGGCTTCATGATTGGGATAATCCGGACGATCATCACAGGCACGTATCTCATTTATATGGTTTATATCCTTCAAATCAGATTTCACCATACTATACGCCTGAATTATTTAATGCGGCACGTACTTCGCTAATTCATCGGGGCGACCCTTCTACCGGATGGTCAATGAATTGGAAGATCAATTTATGGGCACGCTTGCAAGATGGTAATCATGCATATAAACTAATAACTAATCAAATTAGTTTAGTGCCTGATTGTGATTATAACAACATTAATTATGAAGGAGGCGGGGGTACTTATCCAAATATGTTCGATGCACATCCCCCCTTTCAAATAGATGGAAATTTTGGTTTTACTGCCGGCATTGCCGAGTTGCTCTTACAAAGTCATGATGGTGCAATACATATTTTACCTGCACTTCCCGATGTTTGGAAGAATGGTGAAATAAAAGGTTTAAGAGCAAGGGGTGGATTTGAAATACCTGACATGAGTTGGAAAGATAATAAAATAGACAAATTAGTAATAAAATCTTTATTGGGAGGTAATTGTAGAATCAGATCTTATTGGCCTTTGGAATCTGACAAAAAAATCACTCTTATTAATAATAACTCCATGAATATCAATTCATTTTATAATACACCCAAAATAAAACAACCAATTATTTCTAATACGGAGAAGATTACAAATACTGAAGTTAGAAAAGTGTATGTATATGATATTGATACGAAAAAAGGTGAAATCATTAATGTAAGCATTTCAAAAAGGATTAATTGACGAAATTCAAGCATATTCTCGTTGATTTAAATATTTCGCATATCAATTTATCAGTATCTTTAGGTGTGCAGAACAAAGCCAATATACTTATGGGAAGGAAAAGGCAAAGTTTATATGATTTATAAGTTAGCTAGCCTCAACCGTAAAAAAATAAACAAAAAGAAAATATATGATTTACAATCAATGGTATATAGTACTTGACTCTAAGGAGTTAAAAAAGAATAAACCTTTAAAAATTAAAAGGTTCAATGAAAATTTAGTTATATGGAGAAATGATGACCGGGAAATTTCTTGCATTCTGGATAGATGTTGTCACAGAGGAGCATCTTTGTCATGTGGAAAAATTCATGAGGGAGAAATAGAATGTCCTTTTCATGGATTCCTTTATGATAAAACAGGAAAAGTTACATTAATTCCTGCCAATGGGAAAAACGCAAAGGTTCCTGAAACAATGAAAGTTAAATCATTTGAAGCTTATGAAGATTTTGGATATATATGGTTGTGGTACGGAGACAAAGAAAGAATAAGCACAAAACCATTTTATTTTAATGAGCTAAGGGATTTTTCATATTCAGGATTTAAAGATAATTGGGCAATACATTATTCAAGAGCAATTGAAAATCAGCTTGATGTTGTTCATTTGCCTTTTGTTCATAAAACCACTATAGGAAGAGGGAATAAAACCCTGGTCAATGGACCTGTGGTAATCAGGGAAGATGATTTGATTACTTTTTATGTAAACAATATGGTGGATGATGGAAAAACCAAACCATTAAAGCCTGTTGAGATTAAGAATTATAAAGATTTTTTTTATCTACAATTTCATTTCCCAAATGTTTGGCAGAACTTTATTTCTGATAAAATAAGGGTTTCTGCTGCTTTTGTACCAGTTGACGAAGAAAACTCAATTGTTTATATAAGGTTCTATCAAAGATTTATCAAAATACCAATTATTAAGCATTTAATAAATTATCTGGGAAAGATTTCAAACATCATAATTTTAAGACAGGACAAAAGAATTGTTATAACTCAATTGCCTAAAAAATCTGAAGTTAAAATGGATGAAAGATTAATAATGGGTGACAAACCAATAATAGAATACAGAAAACATCGTGAGGAGCTTATTGAAAAAGCAAAATAATCAGTATGGAAAACAAAAACTCGAACAAATTAATGCTACTCCTTTTTGTTGGGGTACTTATGGGGGCATTGGACATTTCGATTGTCGGGCCTGCTATTCCATCCATTGAAAAAGCTTTACAAATTGAAAACTTATATGTAGGATGGATATTTTCAATTTATATTCTTTTGAATTTAATGGGCATATCACTTTTTGCCCGCTTATCTGACATTTTTGGGCGACGCAACATTTATATTATTGCATTACTGATTTTTGCAATCGGTTCATTGGTAGTTTCATTTAGTCATAGCTTTTCCATACTGTTGGCAGGCCGGGCCATACAAGGCTTTGGTGCAAGTGGTATTTTTCCTGTAGCTACAGCCATCGTTGGTGATCTTTATCCACCCGACAAACGTGGTAAAATGCTTGGGATTATTGGGGCAGTGTTTGGATTGGCATTTATGATTGGTCCTTTTGTTGCCGGAGTTATGCTTCGCTATTATTCATGGAATTCTTTGTTTATAATTAATGTACCTATAGCTGCATTACTTATTTATTTCAGCTATAAAATTCTGCCTGCAAAAACAACTAAAGTGACTACTACGATCGACTGGAGCGGGATTATTTTGTTGGGGGCAGGACTAGCGGCATTTACTTTTGGAGTGAACAATATTGAAGTCTCAAATCTTAAGTCACTTGTTTCAACTAAGGTTCTTTTACCATTATTTATAGCTATTATATCGCTTACAGCACTTTTATTCAGTGAAAAGAAGGCTACAAGTCCTATTCTGAAATTTAGTTTTTTCAGAAACAATCAGATTGTTTTTGCCGGTATTTTAGCTATAGTTGCCGGTTTGGTTCAGTCAGTTTTTGTTTTTATACCTAAATTTGTGGTAGAGAATTTTCAGGTATCGCCTTCAACAGCAAGTTTTATGCTTACCCCTTTTGTGCTGGCAACCGCAATTGGTTCACCTGTATTTGGCCGAATGATAGACAAATATGGTGTTAAACCAATTATTATCAGTGGATTGTCTTTCCTTTTTATTGGGTTTTTACTGCTTTTCACAACTGCAAATAATTTGATTTTATATTACAGTAGCGGAGTAGCTATCGGATTAGGATTGTCGGTACTATCTGGTAGTTCGTTGCGCTATATCATGCTCAACAATACCGGTGTTGACGATCGTGCTATCAGTCAAGGGATGATAACAATTTTTACAAGTGTTGGTCAGCTTTCGGGTGCAGCTATTGTAGGTATTGTTTTAGCCATGAAAAGTAATTCGTACAATACATTGTTTTTAGGGTTAAGTATATTATTAGTATTAATAATACTATCTTTTGTCTTTAAATTTAGAAATGAAAAGATAGAACCAATTAAATCAAAAAAATCAACTAAATAAAAAGGAAATCAAATAAATCAGTAGTTCAGACAATGAGCGACCTAATAATATATAACACCCCGGATGGCAAAAAATATAACGTAACGTTTTATTCGCTCGAAATGATTATGGCTATTGGTTTTCGGGTACGTGGGTTACGAGGCACTCAATTTAGGCAATGGGGAAACCGTAACCTTACGAAAGATGCAAAAGAAATGCTGGGCGATGTGGCCAATATCTGCAGGTTATTTCATGAATTTCAGGAACATCTATATAATCAGAAAGTGGCGTAGAATAAGAAATCTTTTAGCATGAAAGTATTTAAGAACCTTGTTGGAATAGAGAGGAAGTTTAAAAATTACAACTGGCTTTATTCCATTATTATTTGTGCTTGTTTATTGCCGTTTACATCACCGGCAATTGCCTTATTTATTGGATTAACGCTTTCTGTTATTGGATTGAGGCATGAAAACATTCATAAGTACACATCAAAAATTCTTCAGGCATCGATTGTTTTAATGGGTTTTGGAATGAGTTTAAATGCCGTAATCTCATCATCAAAAACGGGTTTTATTGAAACAATAGTTTCTGTAACTACGGTGATGATATTAGGCATTTTGCTTGGAAAACTATTAAAAGTTGAAAAAAACATCACGTTGCTTATTGCTTCGGGGACAGCCATCTGCGGAGGTAGTGCCATTGCGGCTATTGCCCCGATAATCAATAGTAAAAACTATCAAAACTCGTTTGCCCTTATCGTGGTTTTTGTGCTGAATGCCGTTGCTTTGTTTTTGTTCCCTTTTATCGGGCATCAGTTAGGACTAAGCCAGGAAACGTTTGGTAATTGGGCAGCCATAGCCATTCACGATACCAGTTCTGTTGTAGGTGCGGGGGCAATTTATGGCGAAGAAGCTTTACAGGTTGCAACAACCGTAAAACTTATTCGTGCTTTGTGGATTATCCCTTTATCATTGGTGATTGCATTTATGAATAAAGGAAGCGGGAAAAAGTCAATCAAATTTCCGTGGTTTATTTTGTTGTTTGTGCTTGCCATTGTATTTGCCAATATTTTTCCTGATTTTCAGGAAAGCTATGCTCACTTTAACTGGTTAGGCAAACGCGGGATGGTCATTGCACTGTTCCTGATTGGTTCAAATATATCAGTTAGAGAGATAAAACAATCAGGTCCTAAAAGTTTTGTACTTGGAATAACTTTATGGGTAGTAATAGCAGTTGGTTCATTGTTCTTTTTAACACGATAGGAAATACTAAATTTATGTTTATTATTCATTATTTGTAAAAGCTTTCAGAATTTAATATTAAGTTTGATAGCAATTAAATAGTAGCGTCCCATGTTTATTACGAAGAATATTTGCCGGATGTTTTATTCACTTTATGAAGTTTGCAATTTATGAACAAAAACTACAGCTAAAATCAGAAACCAATCTATGAGAAGACGAGATTTTTTAAAGATGTTTGGAGTTACTGCTGTTGCTACAACAGTGATTCCGGGCATGATAGACCCATTTAAACATGCCAGGGCAGCAATAACCCCCGGCGAAAAGGGCATTTACATCACCAATATATCAGTAGCAACCATTAATGGATTGAACACTACTGCCCGGATTGTCAGGCTTGATACAAACAAGGGAATTTCAGGCTATGGAGAATGTCGGGTTGAAGACACTAACTCAGGTACAGAGCTGAGAACTTGCAAACCTGTTATTATGGGCATGAATCCAACGCAGGTTGACAAAGTTTTCGAAGCGATTACCGCTGCTTTGAATCCAACTTCTGACTGGAAGAAGATCACTTACGCTTCAGGAGCAATAGCTGCGATTGAGTGTGCCTGCTGGGACATTACCGGGAAGGTATATAATGTTCCAATCTGGAAGCTCCTTGGTCCTAAGCTAAATGACAGCATGCGAATGTATTGCGACACCCCCGTCAGAATTAATCTATCACAAAGGAAGGCTGAAATTCAGGACAGGATAAACAAGGGATTCACCTGGTTTAAAACAGATTTAAACGGTATATTAACCAGTTCCGATTATAAAACGTCACCTGATCCCAACCCATTTACTGAATCGGGTGGTTCAGCCAAGAGAATTTTAGAATCGGGCTATACAAAATTTCGTGATTACGTTGCCTCATTCAGGCAGATGATAGGTGACCAGCCTCTCTCAGCCGATCATTTTTTTGATTGGTCTCCCCGCGGAGGTGGAAATCAGCTCGATGTTGCCTCGGCAATTCAGCTTTCCAATTATCTGGCAGAGCCTGGTTATCTTGATAAAACGCTGGGGGGATGGATGGAAGACATAATACCGTGGCACTATTACACCGAGCTTGCACAGATAAATGCCGGTACCGATATGCCAATTCTTTCTGGGGAAGACATGTTTGGTTTCGACGAGCTTAAGAATATGGTCAATGCAAATGCTATAAATTATTTCCATCCTGATCCTACAACATTCGGAGGGATACATCAGTCTAGACTTGCCGCTATTTGGGCACATGAACGAGGAATTAAAACGGCGCTTCACCAGTCGAACTCTCCGTTCGCAATGATGATGTGCGCTCATATTGCAGCAGGAATTCCGGATTTCCTCTCCTGTGAACATCATTATCCTGAAATCTCATGGTATGACTCTCTGATTGACGGTGTTCCAAAACCATTAATGGTTGACGGTTACGTACAGGTACCCGATGGACCCGGTTTGGGTATAACACCTAACACTGCGGCAATGAATGCACATGGTAGCTCATGGAAACAGGTGTAACAGGATATGTTAAAAATTAAAATGATGGAAAATAAAATAAAAATAAACCAGTTTTCTCTGTACTTAACAGTACTGTTGATCTTTGTATTATCATTTGGAAATGCAACAAATCCGTCTGATGCTCTCAGTCTCTCAAGCAAATGGACTCAAACAAACTGGTCTGCAGGCAACAACTATTTCAATCTTTGCAGTAGCAAAAACAAGGTTTTTGCAAAAACCTGGGACGCTTTCAACGGCGGTAGTATGTATCTTGCCAATAATGATGGCACGAACTGGACTAAGGTTGGTTCCGCAGATAGCAGTATTGACGTTCTGTCTGTAGTAAAGTTGGACACCAGAGTACTTGCCGGAACATGGAATGGTTTTATTCAGTCAACAGATGACGGGATAACCTGGAGTGCTTTCACTCCCATCGGAATAGCTGAAGACGCTGCCATCTGGTCAGTTGTGATGATAAATACAACCCTTTTTGCGGGGACAACAGGTGATATCTATAAATCAACAGATAACGGTAATACCTGGACTGAAATAAGTTCGGGAATAGCAGAAGATGCCCGTATCACTTCAATTGTTGCAAGTGGGGACAACATTTATGCAGGCAGTGCCAGCAACGGTGTTTTCAAATTGGCAAGCGACGAGACAAATTGGACTACAGTTAATACTGACCTTACCGATACACACATATCACAGCTTGTGGCTCTGGATAATAAATTATTCGCGGTAACACTGACAGGTGTTTTTATATCTGACAATAGCGGAACAAGCTGGGTGGCAGACCCATCTGTACTCAAGAATGTAAATTGCCTTGTTGCTGTAAATAATCAGCTAATTGCAGGGACTGATAATGACGGAGCATATCTCTCAGAAGACAAAGGCGTAACCTGGACTTCATTCAGTACGGGTTTGCCTGATGATACCCGTATTTGGTCCATTACCGTAAGCAGTGTGGGCATCTTTGCCGGGACAAGTTCCGGAATTTGGGTAACCGATTCACCCACCGGAGTAGATGCAGAAGGAGAAATTTCAGTACCATTGACATTTGCATTGAAGCAGAATTATCCTAATCCGTTTAAAACGTCAACAAATATTTCATTTAGTATTCCTTCTGAATCTTATGTCTCTTTAAAAATATATGATCGACTGGGAAGAGAAGTGGCAACAATTTTCTCCGAAGAAAGCTCTGCAGGATATTATTCAAGGGAATGGAATACGGCTAATATACCGAGCGGGATTTATTTTTATAAGTTACAGGCAGGCTCATTCTCGGAAACGAAGAAACTTATTCTGTTGCCATGAAAAACACTCTGTTAATATTGGGGATAGCATTATTATTTTCATGTAAGTCAAGTACTTCTGATTACAATAAAATATCAAAAGAAGAAATGCTTAAGATAGTAAAAGAATGTGACGATCAGTTTAGAATTGGAGTACAAACCCGGGATTCTGCATTGATAACAAATATGTATTCTGACAGTGCACAATACATAATTCCCGGAAGGGAAATTTTAGTTGGTAAAATTGAAATTGGTAAAGAATGGGGAGGATTTCTAAGGATAAAGGAAAAACCAATTGATTTGATTTTGAACACCGAAGATGTCAGAGGAAACAGGGAAATAATATATGAGACCGGTCATGGGTATACCCTATTGGCAGATTCAGCAAAATGGCTATTCAACTTTGTAAATGTATGGAGGTTACAGAAGGATGGATCTTATAAATTAGAAATAGATATTTACAATTAACAAAAATAATGTAACGAATAAATATCTATTCATGCAATTTATGCGGCGAAAATAATATATTTAGCAAATGAACTTTTATCATCTTAACCTTATTCTATGAAACCTAGCTTTATAGTCTTGTTTACCTTTTTTCTATGTTCATTCACTAATGTTATTTTCGCTCAAACAGTTGATATCAATACAGCAAAAGACATTGCCGAACATCATATTTCAAGTATAAGCCGATCAACACTAAAATCAAAAAGTCTCAGCGGGAAAAGTTTTCAATTTACATCAGTGAAAGCTGCCGTTGAAAATAAAGATACCCTGTACTATATTCTGAACGACACCATCAACAAGGGATTTGTAATTGTCTCAGCTGATAAGCGAGCATGGCCGATACTAGGATATTCAACTACGGATTGTATAGATGAGAATAATCAGCCGGAAGCTTTTAAGACATGGATTGGCGATCGTAAAAAAGAAATTCAGGAAATAAAAAAGAGCAATCTTCAGGCAGACAAGGTAATAAAAGAAAAGTGGCAAAATGTAAATTTAAAAAGATCAACAATAGAAACTTCTTCAGTTGAACCACTTATACAAACACAATGGGATCAGGGATGTTATTACAATGCAATGTGTCCTGCTGATCAAACCTCTAATTATTGCAGGCGAGTACCTGTCGGCTGTACAATTACAGCCATGGCTCAAATTATGAAATATTGGAATTTCCCTACAAAAGGGGTTGGCTCTTATTCGTATTTACATCCAACTTATGACAACCTTTCAGCAGATTTTGGTTCAACGACCTATCAATGGAGCCAGATGCCAAATAAAGTTACCAGTCAGAATGATGCAGTTGCAACATTAATGTATCATTGCGGGGTAGCTCTTAATACCAATTATGGTCCAAGTGCTTCAGCAGCCGATGATCCAAGGGATGAATTAGTCAAATATTTTAATTATTCTTCAAATGCCATATTGATTAATCGAAGTGGTTTTAAAACCCAAGATTGGATTCAACTATTAAAATCGGAATTGGACTTAGGACATCCGATCTGGTACATGGGAAGCAGTACGGTTGGACATTCTTTTATTTGCGATGGCTATCAGGGGGAAGATTATTTCCATTTCAACTGGGGTTGGAGCGGTTCTTCCGATGGATATTACTATATAGGAAATCTGAATCCGGGCTGGTATAATTTCAATAATAGTCAATTTGCTTTAATAAACTTAGTACCGGGAAATCTACCTGATGATTACAATGGTTTTTTCCTCTCTTCAAATGCGTTAGATATAACTTCAAAAGGAGGCTCAGCATCTGTTGATGTATGTTCGAGTAAAGAATGGACTGCCAAATCTGATCAGGCGTGGATATCGCTTAGCACAAATAAAGGTGCATCAGGTAAAACAACACTTACCCTAACGGCAGACAGAAATTCAACAGGCAACATTCGCTCAGCTATAGTTACTATATCAGCAGATGGTTTTAAAGATCAAAAGCTTACAGTTACGCAGCTTACTTCTATTGAAGTTACTCCGGGAAATTTATATAATTTAATATCAGAAAATGCAACTTCAATTACCAAATTAACTTTAACAGGTTATATCGACGTCCGCGATTTCAAAACAATGCGTGATGCAATGCCGGCATTAACAGATCTTGATTTAAGTGATGTAACAATTGTCTCATATACAGATGAAGAAAATTTTTCTTCGGTATATACTTATCCGGCAAATGAAATACCATGGGGAGCATTTTATATAATTCCGTGTCAAGGTCAGAATCTTCTTAAATCAATCATCCTGCCAAAAACACTAACTTCAATTGGAATACAAGCTTTTGGAAACAGTAAATATTTAACAACAATAGAAATATCTTCTTTGGTGAACAGTATTGCTTCTCGTGCTTTTGAACTATGTAATGCATTCATAAATGTTGATTCAAACAATCCGAACTATTCAAGTATCGATGGGGTATTGTTTAATAAAAATCAAACGCAAATAATTCAATGCCCTATCTCCAAAACGGGAGATTACACAATTCCATCTTCCGTAACTTCTATAGCGGAAAGGGCTTTTACAAATTGCGCAAAATTGACAACCATAACAATTCCATCATCTGTTAAATCAATAGGCAGTTTAGCTTTTAATGAGTGTGTAGGTCTGACAAATGTCAATATCTCTTCGTCGGTTACTACAATTGGTGAAATGGCTTTTTGGGGATGTAATTTATTAGATGAAATCTACATCCCATCATCTGTTACTTCAATTGGAAATGCAGCGTTTTCATCTTCAAAAGCGTTGATTAATGTAGATGCAGCCAACAGTAAATATTCATCAATTGATGGAGTCCTTTTTAACAAAGCCCAAGCGGAATTAATACATTGTCCCACTTCAATAAAAGACGAATTTATAATTCCTTCTACTGTATCATCAATCAGTAGCGGCGCTTTTAGTAATTGCCATGGTTTAACATCTATGGATATTCCTTCATCTGTTATATCAATAGGATCTACTGCATTTTCAAATTGCTATAATCTGAAATCTTTGATTATTCCTTCTTCGGTTGTTTCAATTGGCAGCCAGGCTTTTTGGGTTTTTGCCAAATTAGAATCAATTTATTCTTACAATATTTTTCCACTGAATTTTGATAATTCTTCAAACGTTTTTAACGAAGTAAATAAAAAATCATGCACACTATATGTCCCTTTTGGGAGTAAAACACTATATGGCAATTCAATACAATGGAAAGATTTTAAAAAAATTGTAGAAATACCGGGAATATTTTTTTCAAAGAATGAGTTAGGTTTAGATTCTAAAGGAGACACAGCACAGGTAGTAATTTCTTCCAGTGCTAAATGGTCAGCAACTGCTGATCAACCCTGGCTTACAGTAAATCCCTCTGAGGGCAATACCGGTTACGACACGATCACTTTCATCGCTTCGGAAAACCTAAATTTAGTTACCCGTACAGCAACAGTAACAATATCGGCAACAGATGCAGAGACACAAACTATCACAATTACACAGACAGGTATAATTGAAGTTACTGCCGGGAACTTAAAAAATATTCTCGCAGGGCAATTATCAAGCATAACACATCTAACATTATCCGGCACTATCGATGCAAGCGATTTTAAAACCATGCGCGATGAAATGCCGGTATTATCAGATATTAATTTAAAAGATGTAACAATTGTTGCATATTCAGGAGATAATGGTCCGGATTTTTCAATAACAAAATATTATCCTGCGCATCGAATACCAAACTATGCTTTTTGTACAACTATGTACAACAGAGGGAAAGCATCTCTTAAATCAATAACTCTTCCTTCAAATTTGATGGCTATTGGAAATAATGCTTTTTTGAACTGTGGGAGGTTAACAAACATTATTATACCTCCATCTGTTAATTCAATTGGAGACGACGCTTTTGCATCCTGTATAAGTTTGCCTGACATTTTCATTTCATCAAATATTTCTTTTATTGGAAGAACAGCATTTAACATTATTCCTAATGGTATAAATGTAGATCCGGACAATAGGAATTACTCCTCTATTGATGGAGTCCTTTTTAATAAATCTCAAACTAAATTAATCAAATGCCCAACTTCAAAAACAGGTAGCTATATTATACCTTCAACAGTCACTACTATTTGCAATGCAGCTTTTGGTGGTTGTACCGGATTAACTGATATAACCATTCCTTCTTCCGTTACTACAATTGAGAAAAGTGCTTTTGGTTATTGCGATGGTTTAACTTCGATTGACCTTTCTTCTTCTGTTATATCATTAGGAAGATATGCTTTTGTGGAATGTGAATATTTAGAAACTATAACAATTCCGGCTTCTATTACAACAATAGAATATGGAGCTCTTTCCGGTTGTATTAAATTAAAATCAATATATACCTTAAAAGAGACTCCCCCTGTTATGGAACCGGCAACCAGGGTGTTTTTTCAAGTAGATTTTAAAAAATGCATCTTGTATGTTCCATTTGGCAGCAAAATCCTATATGCATCTGCGACACTATGGAAAGACTTTGAGAATATTGTTGAATTAGCAAGTCCGGCACCTGTTGCCAATTCAGGAATTGACTTTACAGTAGATGAAGGAGAAATAGTAACATTAGATGGCTCAGAGTCTTATGATCCAAATAATGATAGTATATACTATTCATGGATTGCTCCTTACGGAATTACATTAGATTCAGCAACATCGGTAAGACCAATATTTAGAGCTCCCGAAGTTTCATCCGACACAGTATTTATTTTCAGTTTGATCGTAAACGATGGGACAACAGATTCAAATGCCGATGAAGTAATGATAACGGTAAAGAATGTCAACAAAATACCGGTTGCCAATGCCGGAATTGACATGACAGTAATTGAAGGAGATACTATAACATTAGATGGTTCAGCCTCTTATGATCCTGATGGTGATTCAATTTCATATTTATGGTTGGCACCAGATGGTATCACCTTAAACAAATCAGATATAGCCAATCCGATAATTATTGTTCCTGAAGTAGATAAAGAAACAAAATTCCCATTTATATTGTCAGTTAATGATAATCAATATACTTCAGAACAGGATACAGTAATAATTACTGTTGAAAAAAAGGTAAAACCGGATAATTCAGAGCTGATTTCTTACGGGCAAATATGTATATATCCAAATCCGTCAAAAGGCCTGATAGAAATTTCAATGGAGAAATTTCAGGAGCAGGCTCAGTCAGTAGAAGTATATAACAGTATTGGACAATTAGTGCTTAAAATAAAACCAAAAACTAATGTAAATAGAGTAAATATTAATTTGTCGGAATTACGCAAAGGGATTTATACATTGAGGGTTAGTGTTGGGGAAAAGCATTATCAACAAAAGATAATCAGGGAATAAATAAAAATAATTCTTTCATTGGTAACAGGATAGACACAAGAATCAAGATTGGGTGATGCAGGTTGACAAGTTTAAACATAATTTTATTGGTTTGTGTTTGGTAACGGAGCATGGCAATCTGTTGTTATCAAAGTCATTACGGGCGTAGCGTGGCAATCTGTTGTTATCAGGGTCATTGCGAGCGTAGCGTGGCAATCTGTTGTTATCAGGGTCATTGCGAGCGTAGCGTGGCAATCTGTTGTTATCAGGGTCATTGCGAGCGTAGCGTGGCAATCTGTCCATTAGAAGTAGAGATTGCTTCACTGCGTTCGCAATGACGGTGATTCGAAGTTCGCAATGACGGTGGTTCGGAGAAACTTCCACAAAACATTACTTCTCTTTATAGAAATTCGTAACTTTATTATTCTATCTATATTTTCTTGCGGAATTTCACTTAATAATCAATAACATGGAAAGAAAAATCAATCACGAGAAACTGGCAAAGCACCTGAAATCAAAGTGGATGGGAAGACCTTGCCAAATGTGCGGAATTGGTTCCTGGCACATGAACGACACTGTGTTTGAACTAAGGGTCTACAGAGATGGTAACCTTTTACTGGATGGAGGTCCTATTACTCCTTATATTCCAATCACTTGCGACAACTGCGGAAATACGGTATTTGTCAAAGCCAATATAGCCGGGTTGATAGATGAGGAACAATGAGAATTCTTGTTTAATTTTTATATTTTTGGGGAACACAAATTTTATCAGATAAGTTAAATTAATTGCTAAATCTACTTTTATGGATACCGTATCCTTTTGTAAAAAAGCATTGCTGATGCCCGCTTTACTGTTGCTGACTTTATTGTCATTTTCACAGAATACAAGCTATAACATACGCCTCAACCAGGTTGGCTTTTTGCCTAACTCAATCAAGCGTGCTGCAGTTGTCAGTTCACAGGCCGATAGTTTTAAGGTGATGACTTCAACATTGGATGCAGTGGTTTACAAAGGGCAATTCCTCCCTTCAGCCAATTATTCAGCTTCAGGAGAAGATGTTAAAATAGCTGATTTTACTTTGCTAAAATCACCCGGTAAATATGTTATCGTGGTTGACGGGCTTGGCAAGTCAGTTCAATTTTCTATCGATAAAAATGTTTTCACCGATATTTCAAAAGCAAGCATTAAGGCTTTTTACTATAATCGGGCTTCTACGCCAATTCTAAGTGAATACGCAGGTAAATTCGCACGTAAAGAAGGTCATCCCGACACTTCAGTGATTGTACTCCCTTCGGCTGCTTCAGCAAACAGACCGGCAGGCACAATAATTTCAACTCCAAAAGGATGGTACGATGCTGGGGATTATAACAAATACATTGTCAACTCAGGAATTTCGACCTTTACATTATTATCTGCCTATGAAACTTATCCGGCTTATTACGACACTCTCAATTTAAATATTCCTGAAAGTGGAAACGATATTCCTGACATCCTTGACGAGGCTTTGTGGAATATTCAATGGATGATGACCATGCAGGATGAAGATGGTGGTGTATATAACAAAACTACTGAAGCACAGTTCGGTGGTTTTTCTATGCCTGACCAGTTTAAGAATACCAAACGATATGTTTGTGCAAAAGGCACTGCTGCCACACTTGACTTTGCAGCTATCATGGCCATGACTTCACGAATTTTCAGGAAGTATGATGCTGAGCTTGCTGATAAAACTCTTGACCAGGCAGTTAAAGCATGGGATTGGGCAAAGAAAAATCCAAAGGTAGCCTTCAATAATCCATCTGCTTCAGGGGGTTACCCGGCTGTTGGAACCGGAGGATATGGTGATTCAAACTTTAGTGATGAATTTTCGTGGTGTGCCGCTGAACTTTATATTACAACCAAAGACCCTGTATATTACAGTGAAATTAAGATAAGCGTCAATTCAGATTTGCCGGGATGGGGCAATGTCAGGACACTTGGGTTACTTTCACTTGTAGTCAACAGGAGCAATCTTACCAGCGATGCTGATACAACTTTAGCCAAGAACAGACTAATAAATCTGGCATCAAATTCAGTGGGTAATATTATCACATCTGCATACCGGATTCCCGGTGATTTCTTTTACTGGGGTGGCAACAATGCTTATGCCAACTGGGGGATGCTTTATCTTCAGGCATTCAGGATTACAGGAAATGCAAGCTATTTCAATGGTGCAATTTCAGCAATAGATTATCTACTGGGAAGAAATGCTACATCATATTGCTTTGTAACAGGAGCAGGTACAAAATATCCAAAGAATATACACCACAGGATTTCAGGATCGGATGGTATTCCCGAACCAATTCCCGGATTACTGGTTGGTGGTCCAAATCCTTCAAATGTAAGCGAGGACTGCGGTGCAAGTTCCTATCCTTCAAAATATGCTGCAAAATCGTTTTTGGATCAGCAATGCAGTTATTCAACCAATGAAGTAGCCATAAACTGGAATGCACCGCTGGTATTTCTAACAGGAGCTGTACAAAGTGAATATCTGACATCCTTTCAGGATACGATGCCCGGCTACTTTTCAATATCAATAGATAAAGTAAGTCTATCTTATAAAAAGGGGAATGATGTCAAGGCAGTTATTGAAGGCAATACAAACTGGGTGCTCTCCCCTACTGCCGACTGGATTTATATATCTGCAAAAGAAGGAGATGGCAGTTCAACAATTCAAATAAACAGTATGAATGACAATCCCTTGGAAACAGTCAGGACAGGTAAAATTTACGTTTACAGTAATTCGATATTAGTTGATTCAATTTCAATATCACAAAATGGTGTAAGAAAGTCGTTTAAGGTTGAAGCTGAAGATTATATCAATATGTCGGGTGTACAGAAAGAAAGTACAACCGATGCAGGAGGAGGAGAAAACCTTGCCTATGTAGATCCGGGTGATTGGACAACATACAATATTGACATTTCAGTTTCAGGCATTTATAATATCGAATTCAGACATGCAGGATATGCAGGGGACATTGATATTTATGTTGACAACACATTAGTGAAAAACATAAAATTTGCCAAGACTGCCGATTGGCAGGTATGGGATAGCTATAGTGACCAAATTGAACTAACAGAAGGGCAGCATGAATTAAAGCTTGACTTCAAGGCAACAGGCATCAATCTTAACTGGATACAATTTGAATGGGAAGCACCATTAAGCGCAAATAGACTGCAAGGTTCAGGGAAAGTGAAAGTATACCCCAATCCTGTTGAAACTAATTTGAACATCGATTTTGATTCAGAAGTCAGGTCAGGAGAAATTAGCATACTTTCATTAGAGGGCAAGATAATGACCAGAAAGATTATCAGTGGAACAAGATCTGAAGTAATTGATGTTTCAGGATTGAGCAAAGGAATTTATATCCTGAAGATCAATACCGGGAAGGAGTTGATAACTGAAAAGATGGTGAGGGAGTAGCGCTTCGCGCTGTCGAATCAATCGTCATTGCGAGTGAAACGAAGCAATCTGTCCTTTAGAACAACAGATTGCCACGCTTTGCTCGCAATGACGTAACTAACAGCAGAGCAACTAATTAACAAAGCGAAGCGATAACGTGCGAAGCACTAACGAAAGCTACGCTTTCCCACAGGACGAAGTCCTAACTGCTGCGTAGCGGTTCAACTACTCCGTATACTGCCTGATTACATCAGTGATGCTTCGTTGGCAAACCCTGCAAAATACATTATAGCGGGTGTACATGATGCAGTTCAGTTCTGATCGGTACATCCCTTTGGAATTATAGTTTGCACCTTCAAAAGCTCCAACCTTGCCTTTGTATTTCTCGGTTGACAGAAGTTCTTCCTCCTTGCTTTTCTGGCGAACAAAGAGTTCTTCTATGACACTCTCAGGAAGGTTTTTAGCGCGTATAGCTTTTCTTTCCTTTTGAATATCGTAGCCATAAGAATCGAATACATCTTTATTCCAGGGCGTTGGAAGTGGGGTTCCTTCACCAACCAGGTCTTTCCATTTCAGGTTTCCCTTATCAAGAAGGGCTGTAACATTTGGCTCCCATGGTTCAAGAGTAATAGCAGGAGCTTCATAAGAAACAGAAGATGTGTAATATTCATCGGCAAGGGCAGCAAGATGGTGTCCCATTTCATGAATCATGATATAATCGGAAAACATATTGTCGGCAGCAACAGTTGTATAGAGATTGTAAATTCCTCCTCCACCGTAGGTTTTCTCATTCATAAGTATAACCATAAAATCGTAAGGGACAGCTGATGCCACATCCCTGATGGTCTTATTATCATAAGACAGGGCATATCTTTCAGAATCGAAGATTCCATAGCTTACTGATAAGGGTGAACGTTTGAAAACGCCCTGATGAGGCTTGTTAAGTCCTGAAATTTCAGCTGGAGTTTCAACCCCTCTTATATTAATTTTATCCCTAAGTGAATTAAAAGGTTCAGCACTAAGCAGAGCATTAGAAAGACGGGTAGCATCATTTCTGAACTTTTCCATTTCGGCAGCAGTATAGCCATCACCCAGAATTACAATATCGAGTTTTCCATTAACATCATCATTGCCTGAAATAACAAAAGTTTTTTCATTGTGAATCTTGTCTGCTTTGTTTACCAAACGGGAAGCAGGATCAACATCTGTATTCCAAATCTGAACAAACTTATTTTCCGTATTACGTTTTTTTACAATAACAGCAACAGGCTTCAATGGCCATGGAAATCGAAGTGATTCATGAAAAGTACCCCATCCCTGCTGAGCTTCCGGGGTAAGTTGCCATTCACCAAATATTGAAGCAAAGCCACGCGAATAAAGGAGAACATTTGATTCTTTATCAATAACTTCAAAAAAGTAAGGACCAAACTCAAGCTTGTCGATAAGAATATTTTTGCTGCCGCTCCATTGTCCATCTGAGAGGATATTGTCAACGGCAAAAATTTCTTCTGAGTTATTACCCGTATGATAAAAGTCGAGACGCATAGTTTTAGGGGCAAAATAATTAGAAAAGTCAACATTGCCGTTATTTACAGCCTTTGCTTCAGATACTGGCTTATTCGGGCTGTTTTTATCTTCATTTTTATTAGACCGGCAGGATGACATGATAAGGATTATTATAATTAAAAGAACTGAGTTTTTCATACTGTTATAATTATTCAATACATAGAGTAAAACTCCAAAGTTACAATGGTCAACGGGAAAATAAATGATAAAAATGATGTTTATTCGATTCCTAACATTTTTGCAAACCTTAATGGCATTTTAGGTTTTTCTTTTACATAAGCTGATTTGACAGAAAGCAATAAAAGATATAAATCCTCATCAATTCCATTCCCAACGTGAATTGTTCTGTCAGATTCTATTGATTCGTTTTGAGTGTAAATATAGCCATAACCCACGCCCTTCATATTAGGTTTAGATCCGGCTGAAGGCAGGGGACCATTCATTGGATAAATTGAAAAATAATTCAGTTCTCCATCTTTATTAAAAAGATTACCGTTAAAAGTAACGCTTTCTGAAGTAACTATAGTATCGTTAGAATATCCTAAAATAGTATATTCATCTTCCATGTATTGATAATAAAATTGAACAACATAATAATCTGCATTACTTCCGCTCCACGTAACTTTAACTGGTGTGCCAATTGGAATATTATCAGCAGCATCAATGGACATAGTTTTTATTGTGTCAGGGAAAGTTACAGAGCCTTCAATTTCTCCAATTGAACTGTTTACTGTTACAGATAAAGTATTAAATTTTGGTTCATCCAGCTGGTCTTCCCAAACTGTATTGTCAGGGGAAAAATAAATCGAACCTTCACTATAATGATAATATTGGGAATCAGAAAACTTTAAGCTTCCAATTTGAAAGAAATTCATAGAAGGCAGAGGGCTTCCGATAAGACTACCATATAGGTATACATTTTCAAGGTCCAGTCTTTGATAATTTTCACCCTCCCCTCTCATACCATCGTTTCGATGACTGATATATATCATGGCAGCCTGAGTGTTTTCATCATTTTTTTCACAACTCAGGAATAAAGATGCTAACAAAGGCATTAATAAAATAACTGAAAATTTTTTCATGATTTTGTCCTCCGAGATTTTTAGGTTTTATCTGACTAAGATAATCAAAATAAAAGCAAGTGAACAAAATATTCAATATTTATTTGATTATTAAAGCTTAGCTAAAGCCATAAAAGCAGCATGAATAGAAATTGTCATAAAAAGGTAAAGTTTTCTGGCAGTTTCAGGATTGAGATTGAATAATTTGTATTTTATGGAATTATGGGGGCAAGCACTAAGGCAGTCACCGCAAAGCGTACAATTGAATCCAGGCTTTTTATTTTGAATATTCTTCAGGTTTAAGGCATCATATTTACAATTAGCAGTACACTTCATACATGTATCGCATTCAGAATCGATGTACATTCTGAAGGGGTTTACCGGCTTAAGAATATTAACTACTGTACCTATTGGACAATAAGCAGTACAATGAATCATTTTTTTCTTTTTACCGGAAATAAATATCATTATAAGAATTCCTGCAATTCCAAAGGCAACAGCTAGAATTGCAGCATAAAGCATTGGAACATTCATCCACCTGAAGATAAGGGCAACAGCAATAACCAGAGCAAGTATGGCAGGTTTAACAACTTTAAGCATTTTAAGTGGTTTCATCTTTGTTTTCCCCTGCGAGGCAAGATTATCAAGAGAACCAAAATAACAAAGATGGCTGCACCATGCCGGGCCAGAAAGAATAATTGTACTAAGAAAAAGTATAGTCATTACAGAAAGCTGAGCCCTGTAAAGCGGACCGGCAATAATCATCATTGGTATTGGCAAATGGAGCTTTCCTGTCATTAAAAACTTCTCTTCGCCCATAAGGCCTATTGCCATTTGTCCGAAAAAAACAATAGTAAATAAAAGCCATGTCATCTTCCGATATTGCGGAACATTTTTCACATCCTGCATTTTATAAGCAATAAAAGCACCATAAAGAGCAACCAGAATAATTTCAATCCACCCTGCCCCCCGCATATATCTTTCAGCAATTAGTAAAGGGTTTTCAGTCAGCTTTATCTGAACCATTGACATTATAAATCCAGAAAATAAAAATACACCTGCAGGCAAAGTAAATTTATTCATAAGTGAAATCTGAATTTTGTAAATTAGTCTGCAAAAATAGGATAAATAATAAATACTTTTATGTCCTGTATATAATAAGAAAAAATAAAGGAAACAATGTCTGAACATCTTAACAACCATAGCGAGAGAATTGATAAACTTATGCGCACAGCACATGCGGTGATAAAAGCAGACAGCCCTCGCAAGCATATAACTGACAATTGGGATATAGTCGAAACTGTTACTCCTTATGAAGTAATGGAAGTTCTCGACATACTTCTGCAGGAAGACATTCCTTTTGAAACCATAAAAGAAAATACAGGTAAGCTGATTAATGTTTTTTTCAAATCGCTCAACAGAACAGAATGGGAAAAGCCGGATGAAGGACATCTATTGAGTTATATGATGCAGGAAAACCGTGAAGTAGAAAAAATAATGGAAACATTAAGGGAAGAGCTTAAGGCTTGTTCCAAATCAGAAGATATTCCTGCAGCGCAATTGCTCAAATCGGTTAAAGCATTGAAAGAATATGAGCTGCATTATATCAAAAAAGAAAATGTAATCTTTCCTGTAATAGAATCTACATTTCCCAAATACAGATGCTTAAGTCTTATGTGGTCATTTCATGATGATTTCAGGGATTCCATCAGTGTGCTTGAAGAACTATTGACAAAGAAGCACATTGACAAGGGATTGATGAACAATGAATTTGGAAGGTTATTTTTTGTAGTACTTCCAATAATATTCAGGGAAGAACAAATAGTATTTCCAATAGCTTTAAAATCAATACCTGAAAAAACATGGAACGACATGTTATGGCAGTGCGACGAAATAGGCTGGAGTTATATAAAAGCACCTTTGATCGTTGTTTATGAGGAAAAGGAAAACAAGATAATAACCGGGCAAATTGATCTGGGCACGGGAACATTGACAGCAGAACAACTTATGTTGATGCTTAACAATCTGCCTGTTGATATTACCTTTGTTGATGAAAATGATGAGGTGAGATATTTTTCAGGATCAAATCACAGGATATTTCAAAGATCAAAAGCAATTATAGGTAGAAAAGTACAAAACTGCCATCCTCATGAGAGTGTCCACGTGGTGAACAAGATAATAGACTCATTCAAAGAAGGTACCAGAAGTGTTGCTGAATTTTGGATTCAAATGAAAGGAAGATTCATTCATATCCGATATTTTGCTCTTCGCGATGAAAAACACAACTATAAGGGTACAATTGAAGTTAGTCAGGATGCTACCGGAATCAGGGAATTGAGAGGAGAGCAAAGATTATTAGATAATTAATCTTTAACCTCAACACTATCAACATCCTGAATAAGAATTTCAGGTCTAATATAATTTTTACTGAAAGTATTAACAAATAAGTTTGATATTTTTCTTTTCTTCAAAACGGGGGCAGTGGTATCAACTTCAACAGAAGTCATATCAACAACTACACCGGGAATTCCATTTTCATCGATAGCCTTGTATATAGAATCATTGTCGCTTCTTTTATTTTCAATCCAGTTAAAAGCACGATCCGGAACATAAACCTTATATTCAGCATAATCAATCCCTTCTACCCCATCACCTTCATACCAGCTTTTAGCTTTAGTAATGGAAGATGTCTTTATCTTCTTATTTTGATTAAACTCACCTCCAACAAGGTCAATAGGAATTTTAATATCTACCATCCATTTCTTTGATTCATCCGGCAGTACACCGGCTACATCGAGTAATGACATACCAAACGCAGAGCAGGCAGAACCTTCATATTCATAAGCGGGATAACATGCCCCGTTATATAGTTCGCAGGGGGCATATCCGTATTGATTTTTGGTTTTGAAATATTCAACAAAGTTCTGTATCCTTTTTAAAGAAGCATCATTGATAATAAACTTAATGAATGCAATATTTTTTCTTTTAGCATAAAGTGCAATACCTTTCTTAATTCTCATTTCAGGTTCAAACATACCATGAATAGTTGAACCTAAAGCACCAAAGCCAAGTTGTTTCCCCATTACAAGTTCAACCTTTTCAGATTGAATTGCACCACTCATTGCATAAAAACCTGTATCAGGCATTGAAGTTGAAACAACTCGTGCAATTGTATGACCTATGACATTGTAATTCTTTTTAAAAGCAGCAGCAACATAACAATTGAAAGTACTTTTATATAGTCTTTCAGGAGAAGTCCATTCAATTGGGGCAGCCGATTTAATGAAAAAGATAGATATTTCATGATTGCTTCTATCAGAAACAATAGAATCCTGTGTAATTATTTCGCTAACAGTAATAGAAATTTCTTGTTTGCTGCTGTCTGATAAAACAGAATCCTGTGCAAACAATTTTATCCCAGGAATAGTAATAAACAAGAATATGAAGGAAAATAATTTAAAATAAAAATAACAGACTCTCATGTCGGTAAAATGATGGTTTTATTTAGGTTTAAAAATTCAACTGCCTAAAAATAAATAAACATTTTAAACCTAATGTTATTTTTAAAGTAAAATAAGCTTTAATCAATATTTATTAAAATTCAACTGCGTTATATTTACTTATATTATTTCAACTAAATAACTAAACAGATAATACTCCCTGAAAAATTCAAAGTCATCTTTGATAAATACGGTTTCAACGATTATATATGAAAATGATATTTAATAATAACCAATTAAGAAGACTGGACAGGCAGATGGATGAAGCTTCAGCGGTTGAACTGCTAAAGAATGGTGAATACGGTGTTCTTTCAATGATAACAGATGAAGGTAAACCATACGGTATACCAATTAGTTATGTATGGGATGGAGAAAGTTCAGTTTATATACATGCAGCAAGGGAAGGAAAAAAATTGATATGTATTGAAAAAGGCAATTCAATTTCATTTTGTATAGTTGGCAAGACAAATGTAATGCCTGAAAAGTTTTCAACAGAATATGAAAGCATTATTCTGAAGGGAGAAGCAAAGATTATCAGCAGCGAAGAAGAAAGAATGAAAGCATTAATGCTTTTGGTAAAAAAATACTCTTCCGGTTACATGGAAGAAGGTAAAATATATGCGGAAAATTCAAACTTTAAAACAGAAATAATAAGATTAAACATAAATGAATGGTCTGGTAAGATGAGATTCAAACCAAAATCTTAATCACAAACCTATATTAATAACCCACTAATGAACGAAATTATTTTAACAAAGAATTTGACCAAACATTTCGGTCAGGTTAAGGCAGTTAAAGATCTTTCCTTAAGCATTAACAAAGGAGAAATTTATGGTTTTCTTGGGTTAAACGGAGCCGGAAAGACCACCACAATCAGGATGTTACTTGGAATGATATGGCCAACATCAGGAAGTGCATATATTAAAGGTAGAAAGATAGTTCCCGGCAGAGATAAAATATGGGCAGATACAGGTCATTTAGTCGAAGTTCCTTATTCTTATCCTGAACTGACAGTCAAAGAAAACCTTCTGATAACAGCTAAGCTAAGAAGCATTAAAGAACAAAAAGCAGTTGATTCAATAATAGAAAAACTTAAGTTGACTGAGTATGCAGAAAGAAAGGCCAAAAATCTTTCTCAGGGTAATTCACAGCGGTTAGGGCTTGCAAAAGCATTGATTCACAATCCTGAAATATTAATACTTGATGAACCTTCAAATTCACTTGACCCGGCAGGTATTGTAGAAATACGAGAATTACTTCTTGATCTTTCTTTAAACAAAGGAGTGACAATTTTTATTTCCAGTCACATTCTTGGTGAAATATCTAAGATTGCAAACCGCATTGGAATAATACACGATGGCTTTCTAATTCAGGAAAATGATACTGCCCATCTTGAAAAGTTAAGAATAAAAAAGCTTTTGGCAGACGCAGGGAACAAGGAACTGGCATTGAATATTCTAAAAGATAAAAACTTAATAACTGAAATAACAGAAGAAGGACATATTTCAATACTTGACGAACATGCAATTAAGCATCCGGATAAAATATCAGAAATGATGGTTCAAAATGGTGTCCCTCCTACCCTTATAAAAGTTGAAGAGGAAGATTTGGAGTCATATTTTTTAAGAACTATCGGAATGAAAGGAGCAGGATTATGAAAAATTTATATGCAGCATTATGGGTTGAAATTCTTAAAGTCAGAAAATCTAAGGTATTTTGGATATCAGTAATATTTTTTTGCTTTATCCCAATGGCATTAGCGTTAATGATATTTGTACAGAAATATCCTGAAATTGCAGCTAAACTTGGGATGATTGGAGAAAAAGCAGAATTAATGAAACTTGGCGAACCAGTTTGGAGTAACTTTTTCAATTTAATCAACATGTTTCTCTCAGCAGTGGGATTAATCGGGTTTGGATTCATTACAAGCTGGATTTTCGGGCAGGAATATTCAGACAAAACACTAAAAGACGTTTTAGCCTTACCTGTAAGCAGAGGTTATATCGTAACGGCAAAACTTATCACGGCACTAATATGGTCAGTAATCCTTTCTGCAGTATTTTTCATATTATCACTTCTTATGGGAAAGATCGTTGGAATATCAGACTGGTCTGCTGAAATATTCCGGGAAAGTTTAACTATATTCATTATAATAATGCTATTAACAATAATGTTATGCACACCAATAGCTTTTTTATCAAGCTGGAGCCGCGGAATACTTTTTCCTATAGGATTTATCATTCTGACAATGATACTTTCGAATTTTACAGGATTGGTAGGCCTTTCACCTTATTTCCCATGGTCGATACCAGGACTTTTTTCAATGCCGGTTTCTTCGGGTGGTAATGGTCATTTAACAACAAGTCTGATTATTTTATTTTCAACTTCGGCAGCAGGATATTTAGCTACTATTTTATGGTGGAAATATGCTGATCACAAATAAATTATAAGACCAAATCAAGTATTTTCTTAATCTAGTTTATAATTAATTTAAAATAAAATAAATTAGCAGTTTAAATAAGTCTGAAAACTAAACTTAATCTTATGACTGCTGATGATTCCAGGCTCAATGTTGTAGATGCACTCCGTGGGTTTGCCATTGTATCTATTATGCTACTGCATAACATTGAGCATTTCGACTATTACAATTTCCCGGAAGTAACAATCCCCTGGTTAGCAACACTTGATAAATGGATATGGAATTCTTTATTTTTCCTTTTCGGAGGAAAGTCTTATGCAATATTTGCATTGCTGTTTGGTCTTACATTTTTCATACAATCAAACAATCAGGAGAAACGAGGAAAGGATTTCAGAGGAAGGTTTGCATGGAGGCTAGTATTATTGTTTGTTTTTGGAATAATTAACTCCGCATTTTATCAGGGCGATATACTATCGATATACGCGATAATTGGATTTGTTTTAATACCAGTAGCAAAGCTTAACACAAAAGCTGTATTTTGGATAGCTGTAATTTGTATGCTTCAACCTGTGGAATGGATTAATGTAATAACAGGACTCAGGAATCCTGGTATGCCAATGAACGATCCATTATCATGGTCATATTTCGGCAAGATGGGAGATTATGTATCCGGAAAATCAATTATCGATTTATGGGTTGGCAATCTTACTAATGGGAAAACAGCAGTTTACCTCTGGAACTGGGAAAACGGCAGGGTATTCCAAACAGCTTCATTGTTCATGTTCGGCATGCTGGCAGGGCGCAAGCAACTTTTCACACCATCCTATGATAACAAGAAAATATGGACTACAATTTTAATAGTTGCTTCTATTGCTTTTGTTCCACTTTTCACATTAAAAACAGGAATACCAAAATGGATAGAAAGCGTGGCAATCAACCGCCCTCTTTCAGAAATTATAACTTCCTGGTCGAATATTTCATTTATGCTGATTTTAGTTTCTGGATTTATACTTCTATTCTGGAATATGTCAATTCAGAAAATACTCAACATCTTTTCGCCAATGGGAAGGATGAGCCTTTCAAACTACATCATGCAATCAATCATTGGAGCTTCAATATATTACGGATATGGTCTTGGTCTTTACAAACATGCTTGCACAACTCAAAGCCTTCTTATTGGAATAGTGCTGGCAGTTCTTCAAGGGTGGTTTTGTGTAGTGTGGTTTAAACATCATAGTAAGGGACCGCTTGAAACTTTATGGCATAAAGCCACATGGATCGGGGCAAAATAAACTAATTGTAATAACTTTGTAATCTTACAACAGTTTATTGATGAAAAGAAAAATAATGCCGGATGAATCGGCAGAAGGATTTTGGTTTCCTCTTGATAATGCTGCCAAGATATATCCTGCTATTACTAATGATGAATTAACATCAGTTTTCAGGATTTCAGTAATATTAAAAAAGGACGTTAATATTGAAAATCTTAAAAAGTCTGTAATCAGGATTGATACAAGATTTCCATATTACAACGTGAAGCTTAAGAAAGGGTTTTTCTGGTACTACTTTGAATCGGCCGATTTTCAAACTCCGGTAATTATTGATGATAAAGCTCCATGTAGGGGTTTTGATTTAAAAGGATGCCTGCACAGGGTTCTATATAGTAAAAATAAGATAAGCATTGAGTTTTCGCACATGCTATGCGACGGGTCGGGAGCATTTGAATATTTGAAATCATTACTTGCAGTATATTTTGAAAGCTCAGGTGTAAAAGTACCTGATTCGTTTGAATATCTTAAACCTGACAGCACACACAATCCTGAAGAAACAGAAGATGCTTACAATCGTTATTTCAAGGAGGACGTACCTAAAATCGTCAGACGTCCCAAAGCATTTCATCTTCCATTCCCAATAAAAAGAATTCATCATTTCGATACACTTTACCTTTTGATTCCCATTAAAGAAATAAAAGCAAAAGCAAAGGAAAAGGGTGTTAATATTACTATATATCTAACTGCTGTATATTTTTATGTTTTGCAGGAAATATTTGAAAATCTAAGTAAGTCGCAAAAAAGTGTTCAAAGCAAAAAACTAAGCATAGAAGTTCCTATAAATCTGAGAAATTTATATAAAACCTCTACTTTAAGAAATTTCACATTGTTTGTCATGCCTGACATTGATCTCAGACTTGGACATTACACATTCGACCAGATATTGAAATCAGTATATCATCAGATGCAGCTTGAAACGGATGAAAAACTGATAAACAAGATTCTGGCTTTACATGTGGGAAGCGAAAGAAAATTCTACATCAGAGGAATTCCGCTTTTCATAAAGAGTTTTGTGCTTAGAGCAACCTATTTTGCAATGGGGAGTAGTCAGTATAGCGGAGTATTGACAAATATGGGAGGTATAACATTCCCGGAAGAATTGGGCAATGAAATAGATTACCTGTCGGTATCCCCTCCTCCACCCGATAAGATTGTTAAAGTATGTTGTGGTATCATAGGATCTAACAACAAGCTGGCAATTTGTTTCGGGAATATTTCAAAGTCGAAGGAATTAGAACAGAGATTTGTAAAATTTCTCACTGACCAGGGCATAAGTATAAAAATAACAAAATAAATAAGGTATGAATGTCTGTAATAACTGCAAGGTAGAACTTGACGATGATATAAATATTTGTCCCTTGTGTGGAAAGAAAACTAATTTACCTGTTAAGGAAGAGCATGTTAAAGAGAAATCTGGATTTGAAATTAATGATTTTAACTTCGATGAGTTAACGGAAAAACAAAAAGGAAAACTCTTTTTTGAAATTTCTATTTTGATACTCTGCTCACTGGTAGTGGTTCCGTTGATTATAGATATTATAATAAATAACAGAATTACCTGGTCAAAATATACAATTGCATCAGGACTTGCAGTATTTGCAAATGTTATAATATTATCGTTATATTTTAAAAGGACCTTTTTAGTATTGGCCGGCAGCTTTGTAAGCATGTCGTTATTATTACTTGCAATTGATCTTTTCAGTCATAATGTTGGGTGGGGTTTAAAATTAGGCTTCCCAATTATATTATTTATTCATGCCATTATATTTTTCCTGTTGCTGATTGTAAAGAAACAAAAACAGAAAGGCATTAATCTCCTGGCTTATATACTTTTAGCTGCCGGTATGCTATGTATATGCATAGAAACAATTCTCTTAATCTCCAATGGAGTCTGATTTGTTTCATCTCAGTTGTGCCGGTTTCTGCATTATTCTTTTTTATACATTACAAGCTCAAAAGGGTAACTGATTTAAAAAGATTCTTTCATATATAGTTTCCATTCATAATATTACACATTGTGAAAACTGCTATTTTAGAGGGGTTTAGTTTAAAAACCTTTTGAAAAAAATAGCAGTAATAAAAATGAAAATGTATATTTACAAAAACCAAATGTATGAATAGTGTAGAATACAATGGATATAAAATCCAAAAGATATATGATGTAGCCGATGAGCTGGGTTTAGACAAGGACATAATATTACCTCATGGACACTTCATTGCCAAGGTACCAGTAAGTGTACTTGAACAAAACAGTAATAAACCTGACGGGAAATTAATACTCGTAACCGCAATGACACCAACTCCGCAAGGAGAAGGAAAAACAACAACAACAATAGGGCTGGGAGATGCTCTTCGTCATTTAGGTCATAAAACTTCAATCTGTTTACGTGAACCATCTCTAGGACCATACTTTGGAATCAAGGGAGGTGGTACCGGAGCAGGGAAATCACAGGTAATGCCAGCTGAAGATATCAACCTTCATTTTGTTGGAGATATGTATTCAGTAAGTAAGGCTAATAATCTTCTTGCAGCAATGATAGACAATCATCTGCAACATGGAAATGAGTTAAATATAGATCCGAGAAGGATAATATGGCGAAGGGTGATAGATCTTAACGACAGAGCCTTAAGACAAATATTCATAGGCATGGGAGGCACATCAAACGGAGTACCCCGGCAGGATGGTTTTAATATAACACCGGCATCTGAAGTTATGGCAATGTTGTGTCTTGCAAGGAATTTTCAGGATCTTGGTGAAAGGCTTGCGCGAACAATTGTAGGATTCACCTGGAAAGGGGAACCTGTAAGGGCAAGGGATTTTGAAGCAGAAGGGGCAATGCAGATTTTATTAAGAGATACTATCCATCCTAATCTCGTACAAACGATGGAAGGAACACCGGCTTTTGTACACGGAGGTCCGTTTGCCAATATAGCTCAGGGAACAAATACAGCCATCGCAACAAGAATGGCTTTGAAGCTCACTGACTATGTAGTAACTGAAGCGGGGTTCGCAACAGATTTGGGAGCAGAAAAGTTTTTTGATATTAAATGCAGAACTGCTGGCTTGACTCCATCAGCAGTGGTTATTGTTGCTACAATAAAAGCTATCAAATACCACGGTTGGAAAAATAAGAACGGAGGGTTTGCAAACCTTGAAAAACATGTTGACAATATCAGGCAATTTGGATACGAACCTATTGTTGCAATAAACCGCTTTGACGATGATACAGAAGACGAGCTCAATGAAGTAAAAGAACATTTTGCATTAACTGGAACGAAAGTTATTGTTTCCACTCATTATTCAAAAGGAGGCGAAGGTGCTATTGAACTGGCTGAGGCTGTAACTGATTCTATTAAAAAAAGAGGCAATAAGGAAATTAAATTTCAATATCCTCTTGAAATGCCGGTTAAGGAAAAAATAATAACCCTTGCAAGAAATCTATATGGAGCAGAGGGTGTTGATTTTTCATCAAAATTTTGCAGTGATATGGAACTGATAGAGAGGCATGGATATGGACAATTGCCGATATGTATCGCTAAATCATCCAAATCGCTTTCCGACAATGATAAATTAATCGGACGTCCTGAAGGTTTCAAAATCACTGTTAACGAAGCAAGAGTATCTGCCGGAGCAGGTTTCATTGTAATTATCTGTGGAAATATAATGACAATGCCCGGTTTGCCGAAAGTACCTGCCGCAACAAAGATGAAAATGTTGCCTGACGGAAAAGTTATAGGATTAAGATAAAAAGAATGGAAAATTCAAGACGTGATTTTTTAAAGAAAGCCGGGCTTGCAAGTGCAGCAGCTATGAGTCTTCCCGGAATAATAAGTGCTTCTGAAAAAAAAGAAACGTGTAAGAAAAAAATTGGAAAATCAGGTTTAAAAATATTATTTCAGGGAGATTCAATAACCGATGGTAACAGAACCAGAGACAATGACTGGAATCATATTATGGGCCATGGTTACGCTTACCTGATTTCGAGCAGGCTATGGTTTGAAAATCCGGATAAAAATTACATGTTTCTGAACAGAGGAATAAGCGGAAACAGAATCAGGGATCTTGAAAAACGTTGGAAAGAAGATACCATTGATTTAAAACCTGATATACTCAGCATTCTTGCCGGGGTTAATGATGTACATGCAATTGTCGGAAAGAATGACCCTGAACCTGCAGAGAAGTTTGAAGAAAGGTACAGAAACCTTATCTCTAAAACAAAAGAAGTCTTACCGGATACAAAGATTGTCATTTGTGAACCATTTATCTGGCCTTTAAGCTGGGTAAAAGATGAATTTGATATCTGGAA
Source organism: Prolixibacteraceae bacterium (assembly GCA_017998095.1). The sequence goes on from JAGODU010000002.1 coordinate 33,545, forward strand.
AAAGGAAATGGAGAAATGCCAGAAAATTGTCAGAAAACTGGCTGAAGAATATAACTCAGTATTTGTAGAGTTACAGGAACCATTTAACAAAGCTTGTAAAAAAGCACCAATGGAATACTGGATATGGGATGGGATCCACCCAATGCCCGCAGGGCATGAGCTTATAGCAAGAGAATGGATAAGGAAAACTGAACATTTATTTTAAAAAAAGAAAGACCCATTACCATATTTTAACAAATACCAGTATAATCGCAGTCTTTTTAAAGGCGCTGGTAAAAGGAACATCTAAATTCAACAGCTTTAAATATTTTAAAGGAAAATAGTCAACCCGTTGAATCTGTAATTTTCTATCTTTAAATAAAAAAATATCTCATAAAAAAATGAAACAATACACCCATGCCTGGATAGCTATGATGGCTATAAAAAGGCTCCATAAAGCCTCAATTCCGACTAGTGAAAAAAAAGACGCAGCTGCATTGGTTACCTGGTTTAACGATCATCGTGATTCAGTAATAAAAGGATCATGGTATCCTGATGCAATTATAAAAGATATGGCCTCCAGTCATGTATTAAAGTATAAACCCGGAGAAACGTATACTCCTGATAATTTTAAAAAACTACCTGCCAGTTATTATCTCTACAAAACGGGTAAAGAATGTTCTCTTTATAAAAAATCATATACAATAGAAAGCGGAAATCTTGCTGACAGGTGCGAAGCACTGGCTCACAGTGTAGTAGACAATCTTAAGATGCAGGAAAGTGAAGTAAAAGGTTCACCTGTAAGTCCAACGGGCAATCACATAGCAACAATATTCTTCATGTTAAGTCATTATATAGCAGATGCACACATGCCTTTACATTGTGATTCCAGGCAGTTTTCAGAAGGAAAGAACATACACGCAGAAATTGAAAAGAAATGGGATGACAAGATACGAAAATGCTATTCTATAGATTTTGACAATGAACGCTTCTTTTATGATAAGGAAGGTTATCCTTACAAAGCTGAAGGAGATTTGTTAATTGACCAAATAGAGAATGAAATTGAAACCAGAAGTTTTTCATCATCATATGGTCCTGAAAATGAAAATACCTGGGATTTTATGTCATCACTGACTCAATATTCATATCTCACATCATATCTGATGATTCCACAAAATTATAATGAAAACAATCTTACCTGGGAAGATTTTATCAATATTCAGACTGGTCATACATTTGATGAATACAGTAAGTATATTCTCACAGATGCAATAGATTCTGTATCCAGAATCTGGCTCAGAGTCTGGAAAAGATATACAAAGTGGAAAAAAACTAAAGAGGCCTGATACAGACCATGTCACCTTTTTCAATAGTCTTTACCCCTACCGGAATTTCCATAAGAGCGTTAGCTCTTGAAATTGCATGAATATGTCCTGAACTATTATATGGAATCAGCTTAGCCTTTCCGGTATCAGAAATAATAACCGGAAGGAATTCAAGGCGATCAACATTTTTCCTTTCAAAATCATCAATAAAAATGACCCTATATTTTTTTAATTCCTTATGATGTCCCATTAAGTTGTACAATAAAGTTTTTCCTAACAACTCCATTTGAACAAAAGATGCAACCGGGCTTCCCGGAAAACCAAGAATGTATTTATTGCCTCTTACGGCAAAAATTGTATGACGTCCGGGTTTAATATCAATGGAAGTAATACAAACCTCAAATCCCATTTCAAGCACTGTCTGAGGTATGAGATCATAGTCACCAATAGAAACTCCCCCTGAAATAAAAACAACATCATTTGATTCAAGTGCTTCTTCAATACTTTTCTGAATAAGCTCCTTTTTATCAGGAACAATACCCTGATATGAGGCTTTAATTCTCATATCTGAAAGCTGGGCAAGCATTTGCAAACCGTTAATATTTCTTATCTGTCCTCCAACAGGAACGTTGTTGTGTTCAACAAGCTCAGTACCGGTTGATATAACAGCAACACCCGGCATGGAATAAACTTTAATTTTATCTTTACCTACACTTGCAAGAACTGCAATATCCTGAGGACGAATTAAAGTACCTTCTTTTAGTACAGTTTCACCCTTTTTTACATCTTCACCAATCAAACAAATATTTGAATCTGTATGTTCAGAAGTAAAAAGTATGGAACCATCTGGTTGAGTTTCATTTTTTTCTATAATAAAGACAGTATCTGCACCCTGAGGGACAGGAGCACCTGTCATAATCCTGGCACATTCTCCTTCTCCAATAATAAATGAAGACACTTTCCCGGCTGGTATTTCATCAATTACTTTAAAAGGACCCGGCAGATCAATCCTTCGACAGGCAAAACCATCCATCTTGGCCTTATTGAAAGGTGGAATATTAATATCTGAAAAAATATCTTCAGCAAGTATTCTGTTTAATGATTCTGATACTGATATTATTTCAGTACCTACTGGTTTTGATTGGGTGCGGATAATTTTAATTGCATGATGTAACTGAGTCATAATCTTTGCATTAAAATTTTAAAAAGAAATAATAATAAACTTCAGGTGTCAAGTTGTGAAAATACACAAAAAAAATATCAGCAACCACCAGAGGCCTTCTTTTTCTTTTCTTTTTTCTGAACCGGCAATGCAGCTTTTGGTCCTTCTCCTGAAACATTTACAGAAGTAACTGATTCTCCACCTAATGCACGGCTTGCACCCATACGAAAATCGTATTTTGCAATCTCATCATCAGGACTGGTTTGTGGAGGTGCCTGAGGATTAAGAATTGTTTCTGCCCAATAATTCAATCCGCCCATTAGAACATAGTTATTTATATATCCCAACTGACGTGTAATCATCCATGCTTCATTTGATTGAGTATTACCATTAGAATAAAAAACATTCATTTTAACATCCTGATTTAAAATTTCTGTCCATTCATCAGAAAGAAGATTTGATATCGGGATATTTATCGCATCAGGTAAATGAAACTTATTAAATTCATCAGAGCTTCTGACATCAATCAATCTTAAAGAAGGGTCTTTTTGAACAATCTGGTCTGCAATCTGGTCTGCAGTAACAAATTGAATACCTTCTTTTACTTCATTAAGAAGTTGCTCTGCAGTAAGTTCATACTGTTTGGTAGTATTAGCTGGCACAGCAGCAATAATAGCTGCCAGGGGAATAAATATTGATGCAAGGATTACTCGTACTTTCATAATCAGAAGATTTAATTATTAATATTCTTCACGTGGAAATCTTTTTTCTGCCCATTCAGCTACCCAAAACATTGCAAAAGCAATCACAACAAGTAAAAGGGCAAAAACGCCTTTTGAAACACCCAGTATCTGATCCATCGTAAGATCACCCTTATAATTAGCCATATAAATATTTTCCCAAAGGGAATAACCTTCAGTAAAAATAAGAACACCTATAAATAAGCCTACTATAAAAGAAAGAGCATCAAGTTTCCCAATGGAAACAGCACAAAAAGCAGTACCCGGGCAAAAACCTCCGGTTATAAAGCCCAAACCCATAACAATACCACCTGTGATTGCAGAAGTCATATATGTAGGATGAATATAAACAGCACTTAGATCAATCCACTTAAACAGACTTAAAAAAAGTAATCCAAGCATTGCGGTAATTGCTGCAGTAAAAAAAACTTTCAGCACAGTTGCGTCATAACCATAAAACATGCCAGCAAGTTTTCTGGAAGAAGAGAACCCGCTTTTCTCAAGTACAAATCCAAAACCAATTCCAATTACAAAAGCAAGCAAAAGATTTGTTGACTGAGAAATGTGATCAAAAACAACTAATGGTCCCATATATATATCCTCCTTTAAATCCAGTTTTTCCTGAAAAAATATGCAAACGCAAATGCAGTACCAAAAATGGCTGCCATTGTCACAAAGCCTCCAACTGATAATTCAGCCATGCCGGTTAGTGCAGCTCCGCTTGTACAACCTCTTGCAAGTTGAGCTCCGAATCCAAACAAAACACCTCCAATAAGTGCAAATATCAATCGTCTTTTGTTAGAAATTTTGGGGCTATGCTCTACCTTAAATTTAAGTCTTCCGGATAATAATCCCGATAGAAATCCTCCAACAAGAACACCAATCATTTCCAACACAAGCCAGTTTTTCAAAGGCCCTCCTTCGTGACTTTCTTTTGTTTTCACGTAATAGGAAGCCGTTTCAGCATAGGAAGGAGCAATAGTTTCTACTCCTGCCATTGTTACACTTTTAATTGCTCCGCTGGCACCTAATCCTCTCCCTGAAATAAAAAAAGCGGCAAGTAATACCAGACCTAAAAACACACCTCCCAAATATGGGTTGAGATATTTTTTACTTTTGTCAATTTTGTCCATTATATCAATGTGTTAGTAATGTTATTATATTAATAAAGCCACCTGCTCAGCTGACCTGCATGAAGCATTATAAACCTGAGGATAAAGCCTCCTGAAAGAACCAGTATTGGAGCAACTATATAAGGAACTTTATATTTTCTCAATTCAAAAACTTCAAGTAAAGCCGGTATTACCAGACCTAATCCAACAACAAAAATCCAGAATGGAGCAGTAAATTCACCTCCAAGGAAAAGGCGGGAAGCTTCAATTTGAACCTGGGTACTTGCCCTAAATCCCATAAGCATGTGAACTATCAGAAATAATTCAACAGCAATAAGAATTAAATCAATCTTAGCAAAAGTCAGTCTTTCAGAATGAGATTTTGAGAGCAGGACAATAGTAGCAGCTCCGGTTGAAAGTCCGGAAGTAAGAAACAATGGTCCCAATATTGATGTGTTCCATAACGGCCGGGCATTAAACGCTGACAATAGAATTCCTGTATAAATACCTAGAATAACTGAAGATATTACCATTATCCAGGCTAAAATCATTTTATACTTATTGAAAAATGATTCAATATCAAACAGTATTTTAAACTTCCAGTCCCACGCCGGAAAAATTGATTTTATATTAAGGGCTGCCCAGACAATGGAAAGCGGAGTGACCAGCATAAGCACCCATGCTCCCCAGCTCATTGGAGATTCAAATTTAATGGTAGTATACAACTGCCAAAAAAATAACTTATGCTTCAGATCGAGAAATAAACAAAATAGCCCAAATACTAGAAGAAAGGGAACAATAATCGGAGCAATCTTTACTGCTGTTTTGTATTGATCTTCTTTTTTCAGAATGAAATACAAACCTGCAAAAAATAATATACCTGCAGCTAATCCCCCAAGAAATAAATAAGTAGGAATCTGCCATTCCCATATTTCAAGATGAGGATCAATTAGAAAATTATTTCTGCCACTGACTATTATTTCTTCTCGCATATCAGTCTATGTTAAAAATATTATCAAATTAAGAAATACAAATGAGGTATTGTACCTGCTTCCGGAATAAGAGTTTTATGTTTTCTTTTACTTAAAACTTTACTTACATCAGAGTTTGGATTGTCCAAATCTCCAAAGTACATACACTTTGTAGGACATACATCAACACAAGCAGGTTTTAAACCATCTTTTATCCGATGATCACAAAAAGTACACTTATCGACATAACCCTTTGGATGGAAATACCTTGCATCATAAGGACAAGAAGCAATGCAGGCTCCGCATCCAATACATTTAATTGGCTTTACCTTTACAATTCCGCCATCATCAATATAGCTGGCACCTGTAGGACAACACCTTACACAAGGTGCATTTTCGCAATGATTACACCTCTCTGAACGGTTTTCAAGTTCAAGCTGAGGATAAGTACCATCCGTAACTTCAACAACCCAATCACGGCAATAACCAACAGGGACATTGTTTTCTGTCTGGCAAGCAACAACGCAGTCACTACATCCCACACATTTTTTCGTATCAACAGCCATTGCGTATCTCATAATCAACTTTGTTTACCGTTAAACCTGAAAGTAACAAAGTTACCTCTCATACCTGTTCCTCCCATAATCGGATCGATATGAACCTTCGTAATCAGCTCAGAATCATTAGCCCCTCTGCCATAAGCTCTTGACAATTTTTTATCTGAATGTCCGAATCCATGGACCATATACACTGAATCCCATCTGATTCTTTCTGTTATCCTTGCTTTTATAGGAAATTCAGAAACAACTCCATCCTGATTTTCAAGCCATATATACTGATTGTTGGATATTCCCCATTCCTTAGCAACCTTAGGATTTATCCAACAGGAATTTTCATCCATAAGATCAGTTAAATTCGGATTATTGGCAGTCCGGCTGAAAGTGTGCATCGGAGCTCTTCCGTAAATTAGATGATAGAATCCCTGGGCAGGTTCTTCATGATGAGTGTATTTGGGTATAGGATCAAAGCCTGCATCAGCAAATGCAGTTGAATAAAGTTCAATTTTACCTGAGTTAGTGAAAAATTCAACGTCTTCCCCATCATTAAAATATAGGTCATCATTTTCTCTTTTGAAAACCTTAACTCCTATGCGCTGCATTTCTTCAAGCGAAGTTCCCAGTTGTTTAAATTCCCAATCCAGTTCCTCCTCTTGTGAATCAAAAGGAAAATAATCTGCCAGCCCAAGTCGCTTTCCAATTTCTTTAGCCATCCACCAGGCAGGCTTAGAATTATATTTTGCCTCAACTGCCGGCATTCTTAGGGCAATAGAACTTTCTCGTCCCTGAAGTGATCGTATTGAATCGTATCTTTCAAGATATGTACATTCAGGAAGAACAACATCGGCATAACCTGTTATTTCCATTGGCATTGTATCAACAACCACCATCAGGTCAAGATTATTTATTGCTTCAATAGTTTTATTTTTCTCCGGAAGAGTTAAGATTAAATTCGTTCCGTTTACTATCCATGCCCTGATGTGGCAACTCATGCTTGGCATTGGAATTGTTGCATCGCAAACACCATTAGCAAGAGCTAAATCGGCTAGCTCATACTTGCCCCCCATAGCATCGCGCCATGTTTTGGAAGGTTTTGGATAAGCCGGTGTTTTATAATGAACAATTTCTTTGTGTTCATTTCTGAAAAAGCCTCCCCTTCTACCCCAGCTTCCCAATAATGCATTAAGAATAGCGATAGCTCTCATCCTTTGAGTATCATCACCATACCATGTCACATGCCTTCCCGGATGAACAATCACAGCGGGCGAAGCATCATGCATTTCTTTAGCTGTTTTATTAATCACATCAGGATGAATGGTTGTAATCCCATAAGCCCATTCAGCAGTACATTTTTTAACTTCTTCTTTCAGCAGGTCAAAACCAAATGTGTATTTTTCAACATAAGACTTATCATACCACTCATTTTGAATGATAATATTAATCCACGTCAACAATAATGCAAGATCAGTGGCAGGCTTTATCGGTAACCAGAATTTAGATTTACTGGCTGCAGTTGAGAATCTTGGGTCAACGGTTATAATTGTTGCCCCTTTATCAATAGCATCACTCATTTCCTGTACCTGCCCGTTGTGCATGTTTTCCCCTAGATGAGATCCTATCAGAACAAGACATTTAGTATCTCTGATATCAGTATTTTCCGGAGAATCAAGACCTTCACCGAAAGTAGCAATAAAACCTACTTCCCTTGGCCCCCTGCATTGCGCATAGGAAGGAGCTGCAATATTATTGGAGCCAAATGCCTTCAGTAAATTACCAAAGTATGTTCCTCCCGAGCCATGAGTGAAAAGTGCAGTACATTCAGGGCCATGTTCAGCTTTAATTTTAAGCATTTTCTCAGCAATGAAATCAAAAGCCTTTTCCCAGCTTACCTCATCAAATGTTTGCTTTCCGTTTCTTTCAACCCGGAGTAATGGTGTTTTTAATCTATCCTGATCATAGTACATTCCAATTCCACCTGTTCCTCTTGGACATAAACGTCCGTGACATGCAGGGTCAATATCATTACCTACTACTTTCTGAATATCACCTTTTTCGTTTTTATGTACCCATCCTGCACATTTCCAAAAGCAAACTTCACAATATGTTGGTGTGATCTTAAAATCGGAAGGCAACTTAAATACTGTTCCTGTTAATGATTTAGCAACTCTGGGACCGGCTATCAACATCCCTCCGGTTACAAGTGCTGAAATTTTTATAAAATCCCTTCTGCTAGTCATTTATTTCTTTTTTATATAAGAGTGGAATATTTAGTAATTCCTGAAATATCTTTTAATTTAAATTCACTAAAACTGTATATTTGTTCCTGACATCATCAAATATAGATAAATGAGGCATTTATGCTTATAAAACCTTTATGATAATTATCAGTTGATGATATATATCAATTTAAGAAATAATTTAAAATAAAGGTTTGATTTTTAAGGATTTTAACATTTCATAACCATTATTTTTTAGATAAAGAGGTAAAGATATAATTATGAATACAAATCAGAATTCATGCAGCTGTCTGAATTGCAAGTTGAAAAGTATATTCTTTGATAATATTGATACAGATAAGTTAGACCTGTTTTGTGCTTCAAAGATTGAAAAGAATTTTAAGAAAGGAGAAACTATAGTTAAAGAGAGCGAACTGATTAAAGATTTTATCTATTTAAAAAGCGGTCTTGTTAAACTTACAAGAAATATTTCTGACAACGGCGAACAAATACTTAGTTTTGCCAAACCCTTTGATTTTGTTAGCCTGCTAAGTGTTTTTTCATCTGAAAAATACCTGTATTCTGTTATAGCGATTGAAGACACTTCAATTTGCGTTTTAAACCTCAATGATATTATTGAATCAATTTCAAAAAACGGAAAATTCGCTTTAAGTATAATGCAAAAGATAAGTGATGCAACTGATAAAATATTAATAGACAACCTTGAAATTAAACGAAAACACTTAAGAGGAAGGGTTGCTCATGTGTTGATTTATTTTTCAGATATGATTTATGAAAAGAAAACCTTTGATTTACCCGTTTCGAGAAAAGAAATTGCCGATTATATCGGAATGACAACAGAAAATGTAATCAGGACACTATCAGAATTTAAAAAAGACGGTATTATAAGGACTTACGGAAAAGATATTGAAATCATAGATTATGAAAGATTGCTATCAATATCATTGCATGGTTAAAACCTTTTTATTTTATTCAACTAAATCTTCCGGAACATTGATACTTTTAAATTCAGAGCTTTCTTCTGCAAAATGAACAAATTTTCTTGAAGAATTCATAATTAAAGTGTGCATGGAATAATCTCCAGTAGTTATTTGTTTTTCTATTTCAGGAATTAACGACTTTGAATAAATGGCACATAAAGGCTCCATTTTATTGCCTATTTTAGGCACAATACACTCAGCTTCACCAATACCTTCAAAAAGTGATTTAATTGTCTCAGAAGTCACAAAAGGCATATCACAGGCAAGAAGGAAAAGATACTCCTTCCTCGTTTTTTTCAATAACGATAATAATCCGCCTAATGGCCCGCAATCTGTAACAACATCTTTTACTAAAGGAAACTTGAATTGATGATAGGAAATATTATTCGAGCTGATAAGAAATTCAGTACAAAAAGGTTTTAAAGCTTCTACAGAATAAAGAATTAAACTTTTACCCTTAAATGTTTGTAATCCTTTTTCAGTTCCCATTCTGGAGCTTTTCCCCCCGGCAAGAATACCACCGCTTATATTTCCTTTTTTTTGTTTCATTATTTGATTAAATATTTTTCTTTAAACGGATAATTCTGTCGTATGATTCTTTTATTCTTTCCCTGCTTATCTTGCCTTCATAAATAAGCTTTTTAATAATTTCAATTCCTTTTGGAACTATTTCACTGTCGTATGTTTTAACATTGTTGGAGAATAATAAAATATCACAACCTGCTGAAATAGTTTTTTCAATAGCTTCTTCAAGGCCATAAATTTCAGAAATTGCACCCATATCCAAAGCATCAGTAACAACAACTCCCTTATAATTAAGATCACCCCGAAGAATATTTGTAATTATATTTCTTGACATCGTAGCAGGATATAGTGAATCAAGATTTCGGTTAAAGACGTGGGATGTCATTATCATATTGCATTTATCTTCTGAAATAAGCTTTTTGTAAGGTTCAAGTTCAACGCTATTCCATGTTTCAGAAACATCTGTAAATCCAAGGTGAGAATCACCCATGGCACTGCCATGGCCAGGAAAGTGCTTACAGCAACTAAGAATTTTCGACTTTTTATATTCATCAATAAAAATCTCTGCATGAAATACAACTGAATCAGGATCTGCAGAAAAACTCCTTTCCAAAGCACCAATAGCCGGACTATAAGGGTTTATGTTAAGATCAACAACAGGTGCAAAGTTTACATTTATTCCCATATCCGTTAAGGTTAAAGAAATCACTGAAGCATAAAACCTGGTAGAGTCTTCGTTGTTTAATTTTCCCAGATACTGAGCAGAAACTGTAGCCGGAAACCCGTAACTTGTTTTAAGTCTGCAAACATTTCCCCCTTCCTGATCTATAGCTACCAATAATTTTTCTTCACTATAAGATTTTAAGTCTACTACCAGCTTATTCAACTGTTCTCCTGAAACGACATTTCGGGGTCTTGATTGCGAAGGTCCATCTTTTTCAAAAAGAATGACACCCCCAATTTTATAATCCTGAATATCTCTTACTATATGGTTATCACCTGAAAGTTCAGTTCCACGGAACCCAACTAAAAACATTTGAGCAATCTGTTCCTCCAGAGAAGGAATATCATCATTGTCTTTCTCACAACTGTAAAGCAAAAACGATAAAACCAGAATAATTAATAAATACTTGAAAAATCTTTTAATTAGCATTTTAAGTTTCAATAAAAATTTATGTAAATAAACTAATTTTTTGATTTCTTTTTAATTTCGTGGCAATATTTAAAATTAATATGATTTCAGAAAAAGACATTTTCCAGCGCACAAAATTATTGCTCGGAGAAGAATTGATACAAAAAATCGGGGCCGTGAAAGTTATACTCTTTGGAGTTGGAGGAGTTGGCAGCTGGTGTGCTGAAAGTCTTGTAAGAAGCGGCATCAGGCACTTAACAATTGTAGATTCCGACAACATTTGCCCCAGTAATATAAACAGGCAATTACACGCAACAATCAGGACAGTAAACATGTCAAAGGTTGAAGTCATGAAACAAAGGCTACTAGAGATTAATCCGTGTGCTGAAATAATAGCATTGCATAAAGTTTACAATAGTGAAACTGCTGATAGTTTTGAATTAAATAATTTCGATTACATAATTGATGCAATAGATACGCTATCTAATAAAATTGATCTTATTAGAAAAGCAACCCGTACCAATGCTGAATTTTTCTCATCAATGGGTGCAGGTTTAAAGATTGATCCAACAAGAATCAGAGTTGCTGAATTCTGGAAAGTAAAAGGGTGTCCATTAGGTCATTTTGTAAGAAAAAAAATAAGAAAGGGCGATTTACCTGCAAAAAAATTCATGTGTGTATATAGCGAGGAACTACTCGAAAATAAAGGCGGTGAAAAAGAAAAGAATGACATTTCTGATAATCAGCAAAATACAAGAACTCCATTTATTAATGGTACAATAGCACATATGACTGCAATCTTTGGGTTTACATTAGCCGGATTAGTAATCCAGGATATAAAACGTCAATTAGATGAAGATTTTACCAGGAGAAATACAGTAATTGAATAGCTACCTTATTCGAATCAGCCAGCCACCAAATTACCACCAAAGAGCCTGTTTCTCCCTTTAGAAAGGAGTGTAAGGGGAGAAACAGGCTCTTTGGTGGTAATTTGGTATTAGTTTGCTTTCCATTTGATATTGCTTAAGAAAACAAAATTCACTTTTATGAGTAAAAATATTTATACTCATAAATTAAATAAAAAGTAAAAGCTTTTTTTAGCAGGACTAAAGCATATATTTTTTAGGTTTGAAGTACTTTTTCCCTTAAACTAAAAAATATGAAACCAAATTCTTTTCTACCAGTAAAGATTATTGCAATTATATTAGTGCTTCTGTTACTCCTGTATTCAAAATCAAGAGTTAATGCTCAAACTATTGTTTCCTATGATTGCGCAAATTTTGTCGGAAATGAAGTACAGCTTCCCGTAAAAAAATGTATTGAAGGTATCAAAGCAAGCCCAATAACCAGAGGTTCAGGAATAAAGCCTTATCCACGTGAGGGGGTTTTTAATTCAAACATTTGGTCTATAAAACCTATGATTGAACTAAATGACTATCTTGAATTTACATTAACACCTGATTGCGGTAAAATACTTAAAATCAAGTATATTGAAATGCGTCACATTAGATCGCCAAAGGGGCCGAAATGGTTTTCAGTTAGAACCAGCTACGATTCATTTGCAAGTGATCTGAATGGAATTATTATAAAGACTGATAAGCTTGACCTTATAACATCATACTTTAATAATTTAACATTAGAAACAGATAACCCATTAACAATCAGAATATACGCATATTATGCAGATCTGGAAGTGGGATTATGGGGAATTGGTGGATATGGCGGAAGTGATCTTGTTGTTACGGGGACGGTAAAGTCAAAACCTTTCATAATAAATGAGGTGGATATTGATACTTACGGATATGATAATGAAGAATTTGTTGAAATATATGATGGAGGATGCGGATCAAAGAGTTTGGACGGACACCTTCTGGTATTTTATGACGGTTCGACAAATAAGTCATACAGGACAATTGATTTGTCTGGGAATTCTACTGATGGAAATGGATATTTTGTTGTAGGCAATGAAAACTCAAGCTATTCAAATCTACCGGTTTTCTCTTCTACAGACAACATTAAAAACGGATCGCATGCTATTGCAATCTATAAAGGCAAACCGGAAGATTTTCCTGATGGTACTGATGTTGACACTATTAACCTTGTAGATGCTTTAGTATATAAAAACAACACACCAGAACCTGCGGGATTAGCAATTTTACTTAAAAAAGGAGAAGTTATAAAAGATGAAAATAGCACAGGAAGATCAAATGAATATTCACTACAAAGAATAGGTGACGGTTCCGGAGGAGAAAGAAGAACAAACTCAATAATTCCTGCCTTCCCTACTCCCGGATTAAAAAATTATGATGCTGTATGGACTGGAGATAGTGATAAAAAATGGGAAAACGGATTAAACTGGACACCAAATTTAATTACTCCTGATCAAAATGCAAAGGTTTTTATTTCAGGAGGGCTAACTTCTTATCCTTCAACAGAAACAATTCAACAAACAGATAAAATAGTTATTGATGATGGAGCAAGAATAAACAATCAGGAAAATATAATTTCAAATGAAGTATCTGTGATACATAAAATCATATATAGCAATCAGACACCTGATCACTGGCAATACTTCACTCCAGTAATTAAAAATATAAGAGTAGCTGATTTATTATCTCAAAATAGCAGGAATGATCTCTGGATTGCTAAATATGACAACTCTATTTCAGGAGAAATAAATAACTGCTGGAACTTTGATTTTCAACCAGAAAGTGAGCTGGAAAATATTTCCGGATATGCAGTTGCATCAGTATATGATGAATCAGAAGAAGGAAAAGAAAAAACAACACCCTGGCAGACAATTATAATGAGCGGACTTCCTATAGATGCTGAAAATCCAATATCTGTTTCTTTAAAAGAAGGTTGGAACCTTATAGGAAATCCCTATTTAACTTCAATCGACTGGTTTGATCATCAAAACATTGATTACACTTTTATACAAGGGAAGGCTGCTTACAAATACAATCCTTCAACCGATAGTTATATAACATTGATAAGTGACGAAAACGGAAGCGGGATAGTTTTGCCTGAAGGAAATGATCAATACATTTCATCAGGACAAGGTTATTTTTTGAATTCAATATCAGAAAACACATTCAATTTAAATCCCGGATGTCGTGCTGATGCTTCAACTATGTTTTTAAAATCTTCCAAATTAGAAGACTATATCAAACTTGTTGTCAATGATGGAAAAAGTTCAGATGAGACATTAATAAGCATGAGTGATAATGTATCAGATGGCTATGACAATTGTGATGCAGAAAAGTTTTTATCATCAAATATTGAAAATGTTCAGATATACTCAACAATTGAAGGAGGAAAAAAACTTGTTTTTAATGCGATAAAGTCAATACAATCTGAAATAAACATTTCAATAAATTCCAAACCTGGGATGGAATTAAAACTTAAAGTTGAAGGGAACTTAAAAAATCACAAAGTTGAAAATATAATAGTAAAAGACATTATAAAAGAGGAAGAAAGAAATATCAAAGTTGATGAATGTATTGATTTTAAAATGCCTGATAATCAATGTCAATTAAAACTATCAATATCATTTAATGAATTAAAAACGAATACATTTTCAAATAAACACAATGAATATGATCCTGTAATAAAGTATTCAGGAGGAATACTTTATTTTATTTCAGAAAAACGTTATCCAAGTAAAATATTGATCTCTGATTATCTAGGGAGAAAAGTATTATCTAGTTACATAAACTGTAATGAAATTTCTTTTCCTGTAAATTTGAATAGCGGTATATATATAGTCACATTTATCAATAACGATTTCGTTGTCTCAAAAAAAATATCCATAACCAAATAAAATAAGAAACATGAAGCTAAAATCGATTTTAACGGGAATATTCTTTTTTATTACTACTCAGTTAATGATGGCTCAACCCAGGCCACCACAAATACCTGATGGTAATCCAGTACCATTTAACAACGTTGTCCCGGTATTACTGTTATTTTCAATTGTTTTTCTTTTGAAAAGGGATGAATCAGATATCTTTAAAGAATGAAGAATTATTTTGATGTCTTGTCCTTATTTAGTTTCTTTTTAAAAAACAAAACATAAAATATTTCAATCGTCAGAATAAGAGAAAGTATACAAATAACAACTGAAACAATTGGTACAGGGTTACTATTCAATGACAATTTGGCATCAGCAAACCAGTTTTGCTGAATTAGAACAAGAAGTGCCCAGTTTGACATTAAATACATAAACAATGCAGGAATAAAAGTAAAAATCCATGCTTTTTTTCGTTTTGAAGTTTGATGTAGCCAAACACTTATACCGAACAATGTGATAGCGGCAAGCATTTGGTTGGAGGATCCAAAAATATTCCAGAATATTTTCCATGATGGGACTATATTACCATTGGCATCAGTAAGACTGATTGAAACAAAAAATAAAGGGACACCAACAGATACAGTAGCAGCTATAATTTTTCCAATAAGATGTTTCCAACCTGTAAGTTCCTGAATAATATATCTGGAAAGTCGGGCACAAACATCAAGCGTATCGTAAACGAAAGTAGTAAAAGCCATTAATCCGAAGGAAATGCCAAAGGCAGCAGAAATTCCAATCAGTTCAACGAACTTACCAATACCTGAAGCAAAAATGAAGTTAGGAGAGCTTTTAACAAGATTGTCATTTTCAAATAGAATCATTACACAGGCAAGAGCAACAATAGCGACCATTGCTTCCATTAGCATCATTCCATAACCAACGATTTTAGAATCGCTTTCTTTATAAAGTTGTTTGGAGGTGGTTCCGCTTCCAACAAGAGAATGGAAACCGGAGCAAGCACCACAGGCAATAGTAACAAAAAGTAAAGGGAACATAGGGAACCATCCGCTTTGAGTTTCATCTCCAAAAGTTGTAAAGGCCGGATATTGAATTGAAAAACCTCCGAAAATCAATCCAATTGCAGCAGTAAGTAAAGAAGCATACATAAAATATCCGCCAAGATGACCACGTGGTTGGAGTAAAAGCCACATAGGAATTACAGAGGCTACAAGACAATAAATAAGAATAAAAGCATTCCATATTTTATGAGCTGACAAAACAGAGATATTAAAAATAGATTCCAGCTGGAAAGGTATATATGGTCCAATCCAAATTGAAAAGCCAACTAATGGCAAAAATATAATAGTTGCCCAAGTCAGCGATAATTTCGTCTTTTTCAGAAGAATGCCCATTATCATTGGAAGAATAAGATACAAGAGAGACGAAGTAGCAATAGCCCCTCCTCCTACGCTTTCTCCATTTTCGAGAATAACAGTACCTGTAAAAGAGCTTGAGGTAATATCAGTAAAAGCAACAATGACATAAACCAATGAAATCCAGATAAAAATTAAGAATAAGATCCAAGCTCTTTTAGAAACGTTATGACGTATAACTTCAGTTATAGATTTAGCGTGGTGCCTGACAGATGAAATGATAGACCCCATATCATGTACCCCACCAATAAAAATAGATCCAAGAATAATCCAAATTAAAGCAGGTACCCAACCAAACATTATACCTGCAATTATAGGTCCGGAAATTGGGCCTGCACCTGAAATAGCAGAGAAGTGCTGACCGGTTAGAAATTTATTATCAGTCGGGACAAAGTCTACACCATCGTTATTTAAAACAGCAGGAGTAGTTTTAGAGTCATCCAGAAAAAAAACTTTCTTGGAAAGATAGGATCCATAGATTTTATAAGCGGAAAATAATATTGCTGCTGCTCCAATAATAATGAAAAGAATATTCATTGATTAAATTATTAATCAGGGAAATGGTTAAGATTTTTTCCTGAAAATTAATTTTATAAAATTAAATTAAACTAAATAATTATCAAAGTAGAAATTTATCATTTATTCTGTTTTAGTAATTCTTCGATTTTAGAAATTTGATTTGAGGGATAAGAAGCTGTTGGTTTAAGTATCAAGGCTTGTTTATAGAAATTAACAGCGACGGCATATTTTTTTTGATTAAATGCAGCATCTCCCTGTGAAATATTTCTATTGAATTCATTTTCAGCAGAAGAAGCTTTAGTTTGGTTCATTGCGTTTTCGACCAATTCAATTTTTTGCTTAACCAAGCTATCGTTAGGTTTCAGTCCAGATGCTTTTCTGTAAAAAAATCTGGCGACAGAATAATTGCCTGAATTATAAGCATCATTACCTTTAGAAATTGCATCATCAAACTCTTTATCATTGGTTCTTGATATTGTTGTAGAAGTCAATTGATCAACAACTTTAAGTCTTTCCCTTACATAAACATCACCAGGCTTAGCCTCAAGTGCTTTAGTAAAATAAAACTTTGAAACATTGATATCACCAGTTTTAAAAGATTCTTCGCCCTTTTTAACCATTTCAACATATTTAGATTCATTGACATCAGTTCCTCTAATCATTCTTTCTACCTCATTTAACTTTTTAGTAGCTTCAGTATCTCCGGGTACTAATGCCAATGCCCTTCTGAAGTAAAATCTTGACACACCCCACTCTTCAGAATCCATGAATTGCTTACCTAAAGCCATTGCTTCTTTATATGCATCAAATTTTTCTTCTGCAGAAAGTGCATCAAGGTTATTAAAGTCGATCTCGTCCAATTTAGACTTGTTTTTTGATTGAGATGTAGTTTGTTTACTTAAAATTTCGTCAATTTTACTTATTTGAGATTGTGGATAATCCTGCCCGGGAATAAACTGCAAGGCTTTTTGGTAAAGTGAACGGGCAGGCGAATATGATTGCCTGAAAAATGCTTCATCGGCTTGCACAATTGCCTGATCATAATTATTCTGCAGTTGTAACAAACGTTTTTGTTCGTCACTCTCCCGGGACAAGATTCCTCTAATATATCTTATTCTTTCCTTTGGATAACTTTCTGAGGGCATAAGATTAGAAGCTTTTTGATATTCGTCAATAGCTTCGTTATACTTCAGTTCATTATAAAGTTTATCAGCTGAGGCAATTAACTCCTGATATTGAACGCGGAATTGTTCTTCAGCTTTTAATCTTTCAAGTATAGCATCAATTTCTTTAATTTTCTGCAAAGCATATTTTTCATCTGGAATCAGTTCATGAGCTTTAACATAGCACTCACGTCCTTTGGCATATTCCTTTTCATAAACAAAAGCTTCGGCTTCTCTTAAAAGTCGGTTATAGTCGCCCCCTTTAAGCTGGAGTTTTGCTAGAATATCTGTTATATCAATAATTTGTTTTTTGGGGTATAGCTCCCAGCTTTGAATAGTCAGAGCGAGCTCATAATATTCAATAGCATCACGATACAGACGCTGATAAAAAAGATTATCTGCCTCCTTGACTGCATCATTATAAGCTTGTTTTCGGGCATCCTGCAGCCGTTTTTTTTCAGCTTCATCCCTTTCTTTTGCCATCTTAAGTGCCAGCTCGCTATTATCGAAAATCTCATCTATTTTCTTAAGCATACTCAGTGCATAGCAATTTTCATCAATTTGAGTGACTGCCATACCATAATAATCTTTAGCCTTTGCAACGTCTTCATTTTTTAAACTTAAATCACCCTGGTTTATCAGCTCACTGTATTTAATCTTTCGTTGATTATAAACCTGATTTTTATGTGTCACTTCATTTTCAACAAGAGTTATCAGTTTTTTATTCTCATCGTCACAAGTCTGTATTTTTTCAACAAGCTGCTGATCGTCAGTCTTGATTGACATGGCTTGTCGGAATGCAACTTTGGCAACAGTATATTCGCGTTCTTTAAGCTTTTGGTCGCCATAATTAATATATTTCAGGAAATTGTTTTCAGAGGGAGATCCAAAAGTTTTAATAAGCTCATTTCTAATAATAATCTGATAAGCAAAGTCAATTCTTTCTCTAGGATACTTTTCAGTCATTTTCAACAAAACTGCCTCCCGGTATTTAAGCATTGAGTTTTCATAATCGCCTAATGAATAAAGTCTGTCTCCGTCAGAAATATACTGGTTATATTTTGAATTTAATGTTTTGACTTTCTGGCTTTCGTATTCTTCACATTTGGTTTTAACCTCAGTCCTTACGCTTTCAATAAGCTTTGACATGTCAGATTTTTCTCTAAGAAATTCAGTATCAAAGTTATCAATCTTAGGATTATAGGAAATTTTACCGGATTGTTGTTTTGAATCTGACACACCGGGTACATTTTTATAAAGTAAAATTGACAGTTGATAAGGTGGAAATTGACAATTTTCAGAACAAACTTCAGCTGGTACACGAGTATCTATCTCTATGCTTTTTGAGTAATAACCATCATTTAATACAATAAGTCGATAAAGCTGGTCAAGATCAACAGAAACAACAAAATTACCTGTCCGGTTGATCTGCATATTTTGCAAAAGTGCGCCATTACGGTACACCTCTATCCGAGTGCCATCTACCATTCCCTGATCTACTTTAATTTTTCCGGTAATCTGAAAAACACCTTTAGGTTTCTGAGTATTACCTGATAAAGGAAAAATCAAACAGATAATAATAACTGTTAAAAATCTTAACATAGCACTTTTTTACCAGTTCACTTACCCCTATCAAATTTAAAATTCAATTTACCAAAAACCAACTATTATTGATTTAAAATTACAGAATATCAAAAGATTTGGGATTAAAACTGTATAATATCCATAAAATCATAATAAATATCATATTTGATCAATAGAGTATAGATTTTAAAAAACTCATACATTTTTGATTATTTTTGGTAAATACAAAAAAAGGGAATATGAATTTTAAATGTAAAGCAACCATTTTAACACTTTTCATTTTGTGTTCAATAACTACAATAAAGCTTAATGCTCAAAGAATAAAGACTGAGGGTGTCAAATTTGTTGTAGACAATAAAGAAATATACATGAATGGGGTAAATACTCCATGGCATAATTGGAATGATTTTGGAGGAAAGTATGAGCATGAATTTTGGGATAAAGAATTTGAAAAAATCAGTAATGCAGGAGGAAATTCTTCAAGAATATGGATTTCGTGTGACGGAGAAAAAGGCATAAACATAGATTCAACAGGTTATGTTTCAGGGGCTACAGCTACTCACTGGGAAGATTTGGAAGATATGTTTGAGCTAGCAAAAAAACATAAAATCTATATAATGGCTACACTACTTTCATTTGATCATACACAAGCCTCTCATCCTAACTACATAAAATGGAGAAAGCTTTTAAGCGATCGGAAAATGATTGATGCATATGTTTCAAATTATGTTGTTCAATTTATATATAAGTTTAAGGATAATCCTTATTTATGGAGTATTGATGCATGTAATGAAATTGAATGGGTAAACCAGGAAAAAGACAATGCACTTCAATCCTGGGAAAACTTACAATATCTTGTTGGTTCTATTGCAGTTGCCACACATAGCAATAGTGAAATACTATTTACACTGGGAAGCGCGGCAGTAAAATGGAACTGCGATTTGCCGGAACCTTTCCAAGGAAACAAGTGGAGTGATACTGCGCTTCAATTACAAGTCAATTCCCATCTTGCTTTTCTGGATTTTTATTCACCACATTATTACGGCTGGGTAGTACAGAATTTTGGAAATTTTTGTATTGACAAATCGCCTGAAGACTATAAAATTAATGATCGCCCATGTATTATAGGAGAAAATCCGGCAACAGGAATATTCAGCAGGGATGGAAATAACAAAGATATACTTGTTGTTCAGATGAAAGATGCTTATATTAAAACATTTGAAAACGGATGGAAAGGCTTAATGACATGGTCTTCCAATGGAGTAGACAGATTTGGAACAATAGAAAACAGCGGACCAGGAATGAAAGCTTTTGCAGAAAAATATCCTGAACTCGTAAGACCTTAATATGATATACAAAAAACATAAAAACAAAGAATCATGATAATAAAATTTCTGGGTGCAGCCCGTGAAGTAACAGGCAGCAAGCACCTTATCATCACTCAAAAGGACAAGAAGATACTTTTTGATTGCGGCCTTTATCAGGGTAAAGGCATGGAAACTGATAGCCTTAACAGGGATCTGGGATTTGATCCTCAGGAGATTGACCACATAATATTAAGTCATGCTCATATAGATCATTCAGGATTAATACCTTATATATACAAACTTGGATTCAGGGGATCGGTAGTATGTACTGATGCAACCAGAGATTTGTGTTCAATAATGTTAGCAGATTCAGGAGCCATACATGAAGCTGATACAATCAAATTCAATAAAAAAAGATTAGCCCAGGGGCTTCCTCCAGTTGAACCTATTTATACGAGGCAAGACGCAGTAAATTGCATGCAGCTATTTATCGGAGTAGCTTATGACCGTAAATTTTACATTGATGAAAACGTAAAGGTAAAGTTCACCAATACAGGACACATGCTTGGAAGCAGTGTTATAAGTCTGGAAGTATTTGAAAGCGATGGGTTGAAGAAAGTAGCATATACAGGAGATATTGGAAGGAAGAGCAATATGATATTAAAATCACCTGAACCATTTCCACAAGCTGATTACTTAATAACCGAATCAACATACGGAAACAGGTTACATAAAATTGAAAAAGAAGCTCGGGAAGACCTATTGCATGTGATACATCATACCTGCATCGTAAAAAAAGGTAAACTTGTAATTCCTTCATTTAGTGTAGGCAGGACACAGGAAATTGTTTATACATTGAATCAGCTTTTTAATGAAGGGAAACTTCCAAAAATAGACATATTCGTAGATAGTCCGCTATCAGTAAATGCAACTGAAATATTCAGAATGCACTTTGGTATTTTGAATGAAGAAATCATACATGACTTACATTACGACTATGATCCTTTTGGTTTTGACGGATTATATTATATCAGATCTGTATCAGATTCCAAGAAAATTAATGACAGAAAAGAGCCTTGCGTAATAATATCAGCATCGGGCATGATGGAAGCAGGCAGGGTAAAACATCATTTGGCCAATACTATTTCCAACGAAAGGAATTCAATACTTGCAGTTGGATATTGTGCCCCTACAACTCTGGGAGCTAAGATATTACGCGGCGACAAAGAAGTTTCAATACATGGAAATATTTATCCTGTAAGAGCTGAAATTTTCAGAATTGAATCTTACAGTGGTCATGGTGATTATATTGAAATGGCAGAATATCTTGAATGTCAGAATAAGGATAAACTTAAAAAAGTGTTTCTGGTACATGGTGAATATGAATCGCAAACTTTCTATAAAAACCATCTTGAAGAAAAAGGATTTAACAATATTGAAATACCTGAAAAAGGATTTTGGACATATCTGTAGATATAAAAAAACGGAGTAACAGCACTCCGTTTTTTTATCTTTGATTATTATAATTTAATAATTCGATCGGAAATCTGTCGTGCTCCATCTGTTCCAACAAAAAGCATCATAGCTTTTCGGATACCTTCAGCGATTTGTAACAAATCCTTTTTTTGAATAGTCTCTTCATTGATTCCCAGCTTATTACATTGAGATCTGATTGCCCCTTTAGACATTAATTCGCCTATTATCGGTGCGAGTATATCAAATAATTTTTGTGCATACATATTTTTATAAATACTCATTTTATTTTCCTCCACTTACTGCCGTTAACAATTTCTTTTGATATAATCCGACTAATCCTAATAAAAGATAACCCAGATTCCATCCTATATCAATCATACTTCCAGAATCATAAGCATCAATCCAGCTGTAATATGAATATAAGATATCTGAAACACCCATAAGACCCCAGGCAATTGCAATAAGTCTCCAGGGAGAACTTATCAAACTTCCACCAAACTGACTTGTCAAATATAAAATAAGCAACGATAATGAAACTATAACAATATCAGCAACAGGATAAATTAAATAAACAACTTTATCAATCAAAAGTGTTTCTCTATCAATAATAATTGGTCTAAGCAATATTTGAACAATAATTATTGATACAATAAGAAATAATCCAATTATAACAATATAAATAATCCTTTTCCCTTTTGGGAAGTCAGTATTGAAATATCCTTTCAACAACATTACCAAACCAATTATTGAAAAAGGATAACTTAATATCCAAAAAATATCAGAAACACTTTTAGTAGCTTCATTCAAATTAATCCCCAAAATTAATTCCTGCCCGCAATACAATGCCTCAGCAATACAATCCATAGCAACCCCAAGAAATATCATTATCCATGCTGTTTTCGTATAATCCTTGTTTTTAAATGCTTTCAAGGTGGTGTAAAGAACATAAGTTGCTATCAAGGAGCATAAAACGGGATATGCATCACTAATTACAGTCAAGAATCTCTCACTTCCCGGTTTTATTAAAAACAAAATGATATTCAGAGTTATTAATACTCCGGTTATCATCCATAGAATAGTAGTTCGTTTTAATTTCATAATTCGTCTTTTTTAGATTGAAAACAAATGAGACTTTCAAAAAACAAGTCCAAATTATTCATATTGAAAGCTTATACAATTTAAAACAAATAATTAAAAATTAATTTATATAAAAGGAATAAAGTTTAAAAAAATTAAAATAAAGAAGGAAAAGGATATTTATTTGTTTCTAAGAATACAAAATTCATCGTCACAAACGCTGCATTTATATGGTAATCTTTTCACTGAGTGCCCTGCACCAAAAATACCGCTTACGGATTTAATTGGAATCATAAGAGATGAAGAAGTTAATTTTATTTTGCAGTCTTTTCCTTTCAGCAATGGGAAAAGCTTTTGTTGTTCCTCTACATTCCAGTTACAATAGCCGGGGCTATATCTGTTTGACACAGACATACAAAACTCTTTTACTTCTAATTCAATAAAATTGTGAAGATATTCTGCTAATGCTTCAGTAATTTCTGAACCAATGAGATCAACAATCAATCCTTCAAGAGAGTGACCTTTTTTCATAAGGTTTTTAGAAAGATTTTCTATTTTATCTCCACAGGTACATGCAAAAACAATCAATACTTCACTTTTCTTTAACAGAGAAGTAACAGTCTTTCCTGTTTCAAAAATTGTATCAGATATTCTTAATTTATAATTTTGAAGTTCAATTTGAATATCATTATAAAAAACAAAACCAGCTTTTGGTTCGGCAAGTTTAATACTTTGTTCAGTTAGTTCAGAAATCATTTCAAGTAAGTAATCCTCGGCATCAGTTTTCTTCATACCAAGTCCTTTCAATATCATTTCTACACTAACATCAGAAACCAATACCTCAGGAGTTATTTCCTGAGGTATATTTATCAAGGTTTCAAAATTCTTTTTATTTATAAATGTGTCCAAAATAAAGTGAGTACTATGCAACTTTTGCATTCAAGTAGTTAACAGCACCTTGAGGATCACGAGAATACCCATCTGCACCAATTTCTTCCCTGAATTGATCGTTTACAGGAGCTCCACCAATTAGACAAATCACATCGGGTCGTTCTTTTTTAATTTCTGCAACGATATTTTTCATGCTTTGCATTGTGGTAGTTAAAAGAGCTGAAAGTCCAACGATAGCGCCTTCATTTTCTTTAATAGCCTGCATAAATTTTGCAGCGCTAACATCTACTCCAAGGTCAATTACCTCCCATCCTGCTCCTTCTACAATCATTGCAACCAGATTCTTTCCAATATCATGAAGGTCTCCGGCAACAGTTCCAATAATAAATTTACCTTTTCTTTTTACTTCTCCGCTTTTAAAGAAAGGTTTAAGGTGTTCCATTGATGCATTCATTGCTTTTGCAGCAATAAGCATTTGTGGTACAAAAATTTTCTTTTGAGAAAACTTCTCCCCCACTTTTTCCATTGCACCAATAAGTGCACCATTTAATATTTCTTCCGGCTTTATGCCCATTTCAAGGGCTTGTCTTGTAAGTTCATCTGCTCCATCCATTCCCTTCATATTAGGAGGAAACGGAGCTGATTTATTGACTTTACCAAACTCTACACATTCTGCCAGTTTAGCCAACAATTCTTCTTGATTCATTTTTAAAATTAATTAGTTAGATATAATAATACGTTAGATTAAATGCAAATTTATAAATTCCTAACTACCTGAAATATCTTTGCAATATGATCTGGAGTAGTACCGCAACATCCACCTATAATATTTGCGCCAGCATTAATTAATGACTTAACATAACTTGCAGTAACATCAGGTGTTTCAAGAAATAAAGTTTCATTATTAATATAAACAGGAGCTCCTGCATTAGCATGAATTAAAATAGGAATTGTTTTATTAACTCTTCTTATCTGTTCAGTTATTCCAATCATATTTTCCATTCCGTTTCCGCAATTAGCACCAATTATATCGGCACCTGCTTCAATCATTGCTTCAACCATTTCAGAAGGAGAAATCCCCATCATTGTATGAAATTCATTTTCTCCTGTTTTATCAAATGTCATGGTACATATTACTTCACATGAAGTATTTTCTTTACAAGCTAAAACAGCTGCTTTTGCTTCTTCAATGTCAGACATTGTTTCAACTACCAAAGCGTCAGCTCCTCCTTTTTCAAGAGCTATTGCCTGTTCTTTAAAACAATCGTAAAACTCGTCAGTAGTAATATCATCGATCAACATAATCTTTCCTGTAGGGCCGATTGAGCCCAGCACATGTTTATCAATACCGGCAGCTTTTCTGGAAATTGCAGCAGCTTCTTTATTTAAAATTTCTACTTTATTTTCAAGACCATAGTGCTGAAGCTTAAATTTATTTCCACCAAAGCTATTAGTTTCAATCATATCCGAACCGGCAACTATATAACTTTTAGCTATTTCAAATACTTTTTCCGGATGTAATAGATTCCATGATTCAGGGCATTCACCGGGTCTTAGACCCATCCTTTGTAAAAATGTACCCCAGGCACCATCTGATATCAGAATTTTACCACTTAAGATTTCTTCTTTTATAGATTTCATTTCAGGAAGTTAAAAACATTTCAATTTATAGAAAACAAAGAAATAAAGTATATTTAATTTTCAAAAAAAGTGAATTTATTCTTTATTACCGATAAAATTTCATCTTTTATTAAAAAAAGTTTTCACATACAGCTTAAGTTTTTAAATTAGTTGCATTAAATAATCTAACAAATTTTTTTTCTAATGACTGATAAACAATGGAATGAGTTGCTGGGAATAATAAAGGGTGAGAACAAAGGTACTCTCCCTGCCGGTTTTATTATCGATTGCCCATGGTTACCTAAATGGTACGGAATTTCTATCCTCGATTATTTTACTAACGATGATTTATGGTTAAAGGCAAACCTTAAGGCAATGGAAACGTTTCCTGAGGTGATGTTTTTACCCGGTTTTTGGAGTGAATATGGAATGTGTACTGAGCCTTCAGCCTTTGGTGCCAAAACAGTATTCTGGAAAAATGAATTTCCTTTTGCTGATAAAATTATTAAAACACCTGAAGATATTGATGAAATAGAAGTTCCAAATCCTGAAACTGATGGTTTGTTACCTTTCATGCTCAACAGACTAAGGATAGCAAAGCCTGCTATTGAAGCAGCAGGACATAAAATTCGCTTTTCAGTATCCAGAGGTCCTTTAAATATAGCTTCATTCTTAATGGGAACAACAGAATTGATGACAACAATGATGATGGATCCTGACAGAGTACATAAGCTGCTTAGAACTATTACTGACTTCTTAAAAAAATGGCATAAAATTCAACGGGATGAAATAGATACAATCGATGGTATTATGATGCTTGATGACATAGTAGGTTTCGTAGGAGAAGATGAGTTTTTGGAGTTTGGCTATCCATATTTGAAAGAACTTTATGATGTTGATGTTAACGTCAAGTTTTTCCACAACGATGCGGACTGTACTTCATCAGTAAAATTTTATCCTGAAATTGGCATTAATTTATATAATCCGGGGCTGGACATGACAATAAACGAGCTACATGAAGCAACAAACTTTAAGACTGTTATTCTAGGCAGCCTTCCTCCAAGGGATGTGCTTGCAGCATGTTCGCCTGATGAAGTTTACAAACAAACAAAAGAAATGCTATGTTCTGTTGTGAATAAAAAAATGTTAATACCATCATGTGGAGGAGGAATGCCTCCAAATGTATCATCAGAAAACATATTTGCTTTTGTTAAAGCTTTAAACGAATTTTCAACATAGAAATGAGACAAATTCAAATATTGTTTTAATTTTATGGTACAATTGTTGTTTATAACATCCTCATGATAACCTAAAATAAACAATTATGAAAAACCAAACAAAAGTAATTGCTGTATCATTAGCAATAATTTTCTTATTTTCAGCATGTTCGAGTACAACTCTTATTGATTCTTATCCTTCAAATGCTGAGCTTTTTCTTAATGGTGAGGCAGTAGGATTCACTCCCTTTTACATGACAGATACCAAAATACTTGGATCATGTACAAGTGTGAAAATCCAAAAGGAAAATTATAAGGATTTTTATACTACAATATGCAAAACTGAAGAAGCAGATCCAGGAGCAATAGTTGGTGGTTTTTTCTTTTATTTTCCATTTCTATGGGCGATGAAGTATAAACCCACTCACTTTTATAAACTTCAAGCGGGAAGTGGATTTTCAGATGATAATAGTTCTCTCGATCAACTATGGAAAAATAATTCCAATCAAGGTCAGCAAAATTCAAGTCAGGAAGATAGTAAGATAATCAGGCTTGACGAAGCAAAGCCAATATCTACTGAAGAATTTCAGAATCAAAAAACCAACGAACCCTCAGAAAATTAACCTGTTGAAATAAACTAATCTAGTTTTATAAACCAATTAATGAAAAGAAAATGAGTCTATTAAAAGAATTTAAGGAATTCGCCATGAAGGGCAATGTTGTCGATATGGCTGTGGGTATCATTATTGGTGCCGCTTTTGGAAAAATTGTCACTTCCTTTGTAAACGATGTTTTAATGCCCCCTATCGGATTGCTGCTTGGTGGTGTTAACTTTACTGAACTGAAAGCAACTATACAAGGAGCTTCCATAGATGCAGCCGGTCAGGCAGTAAATGCAGTAACAATAAACTACGGAAATTTTATTCAGGTTGTAATTGATTTCCTAATTGTAGCTTTTGCAATATTTATGGCTATCAAAGCTATGAACAGCCTCAAAAAGAAGAAAGAAGAAGTTCCAGCCCCTGCAGCTCCGCCTGCTCCTTCTGCTGAAGAAACTTTACTAACTGAAATTCGTGACCTTCTTAAGAAGAACTAACTATTAATTCTGATAATGTAAAAAAAGCAGGGCTGTAATAATTACTGTCCTGCTTTTTTATTCAAAATGATAAAGCTACAAAAGTAGTAATGATCAGGAAACCTGAAACCCTAAATCTTTTAATATGTCTGATATTTTAGATCCACAATTACTTAAAACACATTTGTATACAGGGAACTCTCTCCTTACAGGATAATCGCCTCTTTGCTTTTCAAATGTTTCAGGAGAATTTTTTAACCTTTCACTATCCTCTAAAATCGGATACGTTTTTAAAATAGCAAAACCAATTATCTCCTGAGTTGATTTTCCTGAACCATCGATATATATGATTGTATCTTCAGGTGTTTCAACACCAGGGCATTTCCAGTTATCAATCCCCAGATTAAATTTTCTGCTGATAGCCTGAATACTCATACTAGTTCCATTTGCTTTTCCATCACGGGAATAACCAGCTATATGTGGAGTTGAAATAAAAGCTTTATTTAATAGTTCTCTGTTAATATCCGGCTCTTTCTCCCAACAATCAAAAATAATTTCATTTATTTTCCCTGATTTTAAGCCATCTATTATAGACTGAGTATCTGAAATTTCTCCTCTCGCTGCATTAATTATATAAACATTATCCTTGCATCTTTTTAAAAATGAGTCATTCAGAATATGAAAAGTTTTATCTTCTCCTTCAAAGGTTAAAGGAGTGTGAAATGTAATTAAGTCTGATTCTCTTTTAATAGTTTCAATATCAACAAAATTATTTCCTCCTTCTTTTCTTTCTCTTGGTGGGTCATTGACCAAAACTCTCATTCCAATAATTCTGCATAATTTTTCAACCTTGGAACCAACATTTCCTGCGCCTACAATTCCAATCGTTTTATCAACAAGGGAGAATTTCTTTTCAGAAGCCAAAGTATATAATGCAGCCATTATGTACTGAGCAACAGACCAGCTATTGCAACCCGGAGCATTTGTCCATTCTATTCCTGACTCCTTACAATAATCAGTATCGATATGATCAAACCCAATAGTAGCAGTGGCTATCATTGAAACCTTAGATCCCGCGAGTAATTTTTCATTACAAATTGTTCGTGTTCTGGTTATTATTGCATCAGCATCCTTAACTATTCCCGGAGTAGTTTCTTTTCCCGGAAGATATAAAACTTCTGCAAAAGGTTCAAGTGCTCCTTTTATGTATGGAATTTTGTCGTCGATTATTACTTTCATATTATATTTCAAAAAAGTCAATAAAATTCATTCTTCAATCTTACGAAAAACTTTTTTCCCATTTACCCAATTATTAAATGATT
Source organism: Prolixibacteraceae bacterium (assembly GCA_017998095.1). The sequence continues at coordinate 62,742 of JAGODU010000002.1, forward strand.
CAGGGTTAAGTGCAGTTATTAGTCCCTCTTCAATTGTGTTTTCAAATGCCTGAAGAGTTTTTTCTTTTCCTTTTCTAATTCTTGCATGAAATCCTTCGTTCATCATCCTTCCGACTCTTAAAGGTAAATCATAAAGATGAGGGAAAATATTGTCATCATTGGGATTTGCCAAATCATCAATGCAACTTTTAACGCTTGATGATAAATAAATACGGCAAGCCATTGGACGAGCCTGATAAGCTCTGCAAAAACCTTCTGCAGGATGCAATAAAGGGCAAGTTTCTTTATATCTCAATAATCTATCTATTTTAAGAGCTGATGTGGACTTTGTTTTGTTATTAGCTTTTTCGATAATTTTTTTCAGAGCATCCTCTCTGAATTTTTTCTCAATAAAATCTGCAAGATAAAAAAGTTCATAAGGAGTAGCCAAGACTGTTTGGCAGCAACATGTTGAACATCCTTTTTTGCATTCAGTCGAATTAGCTTCAACAGATACTTTATTTAAAAAAGCATCATTAAATTCGTCAATTGCTTTATATAAATGCTTTTGAGCATTAAAAAGATTTTCTTTTGTCAATCCTGTTACAAGATATAAATCCGCAAATTTATAACCTTCATCGAAAAAAGTTTTATCAAGATTTTGAATAAATTCTTCATTAATCTTCATATCAATCTTTATAAATTAAATCAATATCAAAACTTCCTTCAGGACTAATCTTTCCATCAGCCTCAATTGAATAGTTTAACACCCACTCCCCTATAATTCGCTCATAATTAAAGTTCTCTTCAAAGGTTCCAAATCCTTTATATGATTTAACCAATATTGTATCTTTTTTTGGATTGACTAAATAAAAAGAAAATTTACCCTCTTCAATGCTGACCTTACTTTTAAATTGGATTGGACTACCTTCATTTTCAATACTTGCAACCATCGTTCCTTTACCGGTTTCTGCATAATCATTTGCAACTGAAATAACAGTTTTCGATGATTCTTCACAGGAAAAAAGAAATAAAATGGAAATTAACGATAAAAATATTTTATATTCCATTAGAACAGGGTTTTAAATTATTCATTTGATCTATTATTCTATCAAAATTCTCGTCAAGATTTTTATCTGTTACCTGAAAAGATGGATTATTCATATACCAATCAGCTATTTCTTCAACACCTTCCTTAAAAGAAATCATGCAATTAAAATCAGGAACAGCTGCTTTAATTTTTGAATTATCGAAAATCATACTGTGCTGTTTATCTCCGAGAAGTCCATCTCCAATTTCCGGATCAAACTTTGCAATGACTTCAGAAGGCACATGTATTAAATTAGGTTTAACACCAAATGCTTCTCCAACGATATTATAAATTTGATTCCAAGTAAGCCATTCATCGTTAGTTATATGAAAATAATTATTCATTGCCTTTGGATTTCCAAGTAACCCTACAAGACCTACAGCAAAATCCCGGTGATTAGTAATTGTCCAAATTGAAGTTCCGTCACCGAGAACAACAACAGGTTTATTATCAAGCATTCTTTTTACAACAGTATACCCACCATCAAAAGGAAGCAGGGTTTTATCATAAGTATGAGA
>JAGODU010000095.1 GCA_017998095.1 Prolixibacteraceae bacterium
CAAAGAAAGTTGTTTATGTATCATGCAATCCGTCAACCTTGGCAAGAGATATCAAATTATTGGAGCAAGGAGGCTATAAATTAATAAAAGCCCGGCCCGTAGACCAATTCCCATGGAGCGTGCATGTTGAGAGTGTTGTGTTGATAGAGAAGAAATAGGTTGAAATCAAAGGGTTTATTGATTTTAAAGTTAATATTTAGGTGTGTTTAATTCCCTTGAACTGAAAAGTTAGAGGGAATTTTTGTTGGGGTGGGGTAAACAATTTGGCGTAATTAATGTATTTTGCGGAATTGTTTAAGTAGATACTATGAAAATAAATAGTTGTTTGCTCTTTCAGGTTAGGTAACTTTTATATATAAATGTTAATATTATATTAATTATCTACTAAAAAATTTGTATTTTTATTTGCCTAAATCTATATTACCATACCGTGGGAGAAATCATTTGAATTGCATATTTTTCGAGTTAGAAAGAACATATTGATATTATACACCAATAACTTGCGAATTTTGATCATATTGTTGATGGAATATATTGACAATAAGGCAGCTGATGGATATAATATTAATAGAATTATAATTTGTCTACGGGAGGTTAGTGGTGTGAAGATTAGTTATAAAAAATTATGGATAATGCTTGTTGAAAAAGACATATCTCCCGCCACACTCAGGAAGGATTTGAATATTGCTCCGGGAACCATGACAAAGCTACGTCGAAACGAGGAAGTGGCTCTTTCGATCCTTTTGCGAATATGCGAATATTTGAGTTGTAATATTGGTGATATTTGTGATGCTGTAGGAGGCAAATGCTGAAGATTAGAAAATTCTGCGTATAGTTAGCAAGCAGTGATGGATTGGAATAGAAGATGTTGAGGAAATCGGTCAGTTTATGAAAAGGAACCATACGGTTTTTTTAGACATGCAGTAATGAAAGCAGTTTAAGAAAACTATGCTATGATGGAGGAGTAAGAAATGGTATTCTGTACAAATTGCGGTGCACAAATCGGAGACAACACAAAATTCTGCCATGAATGCGGAACGCCAAATGCAAATGCATCGACGGTGTCTGCTCAGCGGCAACAAGAATTTGCGGGCAAAATTATCAAATGTCCGAACTGTGGTGAGAGTTTAAATTCTTTCGTCACGGTTTGCCCTTCTTGCAACTATGAACTGCGTGGTTCAAAAGCGGCAGATACATTAAAAGCGTTTGAAAGTCAGTATAGTAAGTTAATAAAGCCTCAAGAAAAGATTGATTTGATAAAAACTTTTGCTATACCAAATACCAAAGAAGATGTGCTGGAATTTATGATCCTTGCTTCGGCAAATATTGATCCAGATGCCTTTGAGGTTGATAAATATAACAATATTGATGCTCGTGTTTCCAATGCATGGATTGCAAAAATGGAACAAGCATATCAGAAAGCTCAGCTACTTTTTGAAGAAACTCCGGAATTTTTAAAAATACAGAAGTTATACTTAAGACAGAAAAGAACTATTTCGGTTGCAAAAGAATCCGGTAAAAAAACAAGAAAGACTGAGAAAAGACAAGCGTGGTTTGAAAAAAATAAGTCTTGGATTGGAAAGACGGCCTTATTTGTGGTATTTTTTGCAATTTTATTTCTGATGCCAAGTATAATGTTTTTACCACAAGAGATTAAACACAAATCTTTGGAGAATAAATTGGAATCTCTTGTAGAACAGGTAGAACAATCTATTTATAATGAAGAATGGCAAGCTGCACGTATTAAGGCTAATCAAATTATTATGGATGACAATTGGTCTACTGAAAGCAAAGAAAAATGGAATTCTGTTAGAGAATCGTTAATTGAAGAAATTGAAGAGGCACAGGGTAAAGCAGAGGGAAAACTAACAGTAGGGTATAAATCGCAAAACCTGGTTGGTCAAAACTTTGAAGATGTTGTATCTAAACTGAAAGCCAAAGGTTTCACGAACATACAAACTGTGCGGCTTAATGATTTGAAAATCGGTTGGTTCAAGAAAGACGGCGAAGTTTCAGAAATCAGCATCAGCGGTGACACGGACTTCAATGATAATTCGAAATATGTATCGAACACAGAAATAAAAATAACTTATCATTCTTATAAAGACCGATAACTTTGAACATTTGGGGAGGAAATGAATATGGCTTTGTTTGATAGAAATAATAGAAGAGGCGGATTTATGGATGAAATTCGCTGCGATGAGCCTTCTTATCTGATTTGGAAATGGTATCCAGCAGGCTCGCAGCAAGGCAATAACAATAGAGAAAATGCGATTAGATGGGGAACATCTTTGAGGGTAAAAGATGGTGAAGTTGCCGTTTTTGTTTATAAACAAAAGGACGGTTTAATGCAGGATTTTGTTGTTGGACCTTTTGACCAGATCATTAAAACTGCAAACTTTCCAGTTCTTGCAAGTATAGTGAGTCTTGCTTATGATGGTGGTACACCCTTTCAAAGGGTAGTATCAGAAGCTTGGAAAGCCAAATTTGAACAGGCCTATCAAAAAGCTAAAGTGTCGTTTGGTAATGATACGGAATTTCAATACATTCAGACTTTGCACCAGGAGCTAAACACAAACATTAAAAAGATAGTTAAAAAGAAAAAAATTGATGAATGGATTCCCATAGGTTTATTATTTTTGTTCATTGCCGTATTATGGATATGGATAATAAAAAGCCCTGACGCAACACCAAAATACAACGCGAGAGAAGTTGTCCGTTTAGAAGCAATTGTAAAAGAGATTGAGTTTAATCTTGGGGACGGTAAATATAAAATGGCACTTATACTAGCTGAATCTTTAGAGTATGGCGGATACGATAGTGTAGATAAAAGGGAATGGAATACAAAAAGAAAATATTTGATTGGGCAGATACTCGATGAAGCTGCGAAGAACGGCATTGAACTGGAATATGTAACAAGTGAAGGTATAGATAATGCGGACAAGGATTTATCCCCAGAAAAGACAAGCATCGGCTTTGTTGAGGGCTTTAAGGAAAGTTTACAACCAGGATTGGATGCATTCAATCAAATCATTAACGGCAAGGAATCAACCATTCGGGATGATACCGTCAGCAATAGCCAGAACAATTCAGTGGATGGTAAATCAAACATAACGGCCAAAAAAGATGTCACTATTGAAAAAGGTAGCGAATATGCTTACATGAGTGATGAGTGGAATATATACATTGCCTCTGCAATTTCAGATTCGGTTATTAAAATTGAACACTGGGGGAAGACTCTTTCTACTTCCAAGATAGTCAAATATAAATCTGATATCGGAACATATAAAATTAATGATCAAGAAAATGACTTCTCTTGGGTGGATGACGAACATACGGCTTTTGTGTTAACATTTCAGGACAAGAATAATAGTCGCATAAAGCAACCTACATCGGTTATATTTACAATTAATATTAATGATGGTGATAAAAATAAGGGATCAAGCTATGATAGTAAAATTATTTGTTATTCCTTCCAAAGTGATGATTGGCATTTTTATAGGGCAATTCCATTAACTGAAGCTATAATGAAGTTTGAGTGCTGGTATAGGGGCTTTGCATTTGGTGAGTTTCTTTATGGATACGATATTGGTGTAATAGATTTGAGTGATTCTGATACAGATTTCGAATGGACAGATGATGAACATATAGCATTCACAATTACGATGCAAGATTCGGCAAACAGTGACTTGAAAAAACCAACCTTAGTAGCGTTTACCACGGAAAATGAAAAACACATTTACATGAATGCGAAGTCATATATGAATAATAAAAAATAACAGGAGGGTTATTATGGCACTCTTTAACAAGAAAAACGGTGGATTCATGGACGAAATTCGTTGCGACGAACCTTCGTACTTAATTTGGAAATGGCACCCTACTGGTTCTCAGCGGGGTAATAACAACAGAGAAAATGCAATTCGTTGGGGGTCATCTCTTCGTGTGAAGGACGGAGAGGCTGCTGTATTTGTTTATAATCGGTCCGACGGAACACGACAGGATTTCATTGAAGGTCCCTATGATGGGATTATTAAAACCGAAAATCTCCCGATCATTGCAAGTATAATTGGATTAGCATATAATGGTGGGACACCCTTCCAAGCAGAAGTGTATTTCATCAATTTAGCTCGTATCATTCAGGTCAAGTTTGGTGTGCCGTTCTTTGATGTATATGACCCTCGATTCGGAGATTTTGGTGTTCCGGTCGCTGTAAGAGGTACAATTAGTTTTAAAATTGATGATTACCGGGAATTTATAAAACTACATAGGCTCAGCAGTTTTAATATTGAAGACTTCCAGAAGCAGATTCGGGATGCTGTAACTAGATATGTGAAAGATACTGTTGCAAATGCCCCGTCTGCAAATAACATACCTCTGGTGCAAATTGAAAGCAAAACAGCACAAATTAACGATGTTATCGAATATGACATCGGTGAAAGGCTGAAAGAAAACTTCGGAGTAGCTGTATCTGGGGTTGATATTGGGACAATAGAGCTGGACAAGTCGAGTGACGGTTATGCAGAACTTATGGCAGTCACAAAAGTGCTTACCGCCGCAACTGTTGAGGCTCAGACGGCTGCTAACATTAAAAATATTCATGACAAACAGCGTATAGAAGCAGAGGATTATCAAGAAACCTTGCGTGTTCAGCGTGAGGAGGGGCAGTATTCCCAACGAAAACAGACACAAACTGCGAACTTTGCCGCTTATCAGACGGAAGCACAGACAGAAGTTGGTGTTGCTGGTGCGAATGCTTTAGGGCAAATGGGAGCGAACGGAGCAGGAGGAGTTGACCTTGGAGGCAGTGGAGCTGGCTTCAATCCTGCAGCAATGATGGCTGGAATGGCAGTTGGTGGAGCTGTAGGTCAAAATATAGCTGGAACGATGAACAATATGATATCGGGTATAAACGTGTCGCAACCAATAAGCACAACCCCGTCGAAAAGTGTTATGTCGCTTAATGAGCAGATTGAAACGGTTAAAAAACTGAAAGAGTTAGTTGACTCTGGTATTCTCTCGGAGGATGAGTTCGAAAAAAAGAAAAAAGAGATCATGGGGCTATAACAGGGTACCTTAAGCCAATGCCATATCTTAAATAAAAATTATCTTATAATGGTGATTGTACATTTTTGATAATTGGTGGCTGTGTAAATAATTTTTTGTATCTATCTTTATGAAGAAAATACAATTGTAATTTTTAAATACAGTATTCGACAAATCGATGATATGTTGAATACTGTTTGTTTAATATTGAATTAATATTATTTTAACATGTTTGATATTTCTGCTCAGTTTTATAATTTATCATTTATTATTTCTGGCTTTTTTGTCACCTTACTAATGACACACAAATTATATTAATAAGAACATAATTGATATGTTACCATGAACCTCAAAAGTATTGATATGTTCCCATCTACTGATAGTGCTAAGAGTGCCTTGGATATGTTTCCATTGACCGATAGTACGAAAGACATCCGTTCTATCCTCTCGAGCCATGTTGAGTGCGTCACATTGATGTCAAAGGTTGAGAAATAAAAAACTGAAAAGCTTGTAAATAAAGGGTTTCCAGACATTTAGTTTTTCTCGAGGCCGATCTGCTGGATGTGGCAATGTCAGGAAACCCTTATTTTTATTGTTTGCGGGAACATATCAACCACCCTGAAAATTAATAGTTGAGTTACCAGATTAGATAACCCCCTTTTTTATAGGGGGTTGAGGATACAGGATGGATGTAAATCAAATAAAAACTTATCAATAACTTATATCAATGCGATATATTATAAAAGTCGGTTCATATCTTCATCAAACTCTTTACGTCTTAAATCCCTGTTAAAGAAATGGAATCCCCAAATCCTGTAATTATTGTCGTCTGCAAATTTAACTATAGGAATCGCATTTGACTCAAGTTGCAATAAAAAATCTTCTTTCCAACTATCATTTTTGACAAGGTGGGTACCTTTCGGCTCAATAAATATCTGTAGTTGCTCATACCCATTAACTTTAGGCGAATGTAAAAATAATAGATAATCTGGTTCGAAGCGTTCACCACCATCAAAAGAATATATTGCTAATTGACGTTCATTTCGTATTAGATAAACTTTATCATACTTAGCTTTTAGTTTATCGACATACTGCTTAAAATACGCAATAAATGCTTTTTCTTCCGATGTTCCATAGTTATCTTCAAACACAAACCAATCTTCTTTAGATAAATCAAGCTTCCAGGCCATAGGAACAGTATTATCGTTTTGTGAAACACCTAAGCCTCCATCGGTAGGATTAGTATAATTTACCCGCTTATCTTTAAATACCTCTCGAATATATTTTGCCATGAATGTTTTAGAACCTTCATAAGTTTCTTCAATATTAGAGATTGAAGTAGCTATTTTTTTCAAAACATTGACGCAAGCCACATAAAGGATAGCAGGTGAAGGATCCTCATATCTTGATGTAATATCTATTTTTACATTTCCAAGATACTTATCGTCAAAGATAAATTGGTTAATAGATTTTAATTGTGGGAAATAGCTTTTTAGTCTATTGAACTTAAACACATCATACTTACGAAGAGCTCGATGTACAATCGAATAATTAATCCTCGCTATTTCAGCAAAAGATGTATGTTTAGTGTATGTTGTTACCGAACTCTCTTTTGTTCCTTCTTCGCCTAACATTAATGTATCCTCAGCTGCTCGTCCAGTTGCAATAGTAACATCATATGTATGATTGCGTATAGTAGGTGAAAGACCGGTAACCTCTGATCTGCTTTTTATTAGTCTTTCATTATAGAATACATATCCTTGCTGATAAAGCGGATCTGCCTTAAACTCATCCTTTAATTTATATGTTCTAGTGACTGTGTTTTCCATATCGATACCAATCTCTTTTAGCGCCCTATATAATTCGGCAATATAACGAGATTCGTTTTGACAATGATAATATAGTTCCTCACAGATGCGAAGGGGGTGATCCAAATCTTTATCGAATTTTCGCTGATATTTATTCTGCCATTCTTCCAACTTAAACGGATAATACCTTGCTCCTCGTCCTATAAGCTGTGCTTCTGCTATTGTCGTTTTCCCGGGGATGCCATTCTTGGCATCTCGAGTTTCATAAAGACGTACAATGTCAAACAAATTTAGTACATCCCAACCTTCATCTAGTTTTCTTACTTCAAAAATTGCTCGGTAAGGATTATTAGCATCTTCAAGCGAATTGACAATTATTTGATTCTTTTCGGCCTCAGCATCTTCGTTAACTGAAAGACACTTATCCTCCCCAAAAGCTTCTTTTAGTTCTTGTGCTAATTGCTCAAAGGTTATTCCGTTTTTTTCAAAATACGAATAAACCTTTTTCATAGTATCTATTTCCGTAATATCTGCCAGTCGTTCTAGTACTGAACCATTCAGATTTTTTATGGTATCAATAAACTCTTTCATAAACGCTTTGCTTTCAGCAATAGTCTTAGCCTTAAATAGAACGACTGGTTTACATCTTATGCGAAAATCTTCGAATATTTTTAAGCGGTATTGACTTAATACTATCGCCTGTAATGCTCGTTCCATAATTGATATGTCAGAACGCATAGTACGTATTTCCTTTGAGTATCCATCGTCTCTAAATTTTTTTAGAGGATAATCGAATATTATTTTGTTCTCATACTCGCGTTTTATATTTTCGTTTGCAAGGTCACATGTTGCAGTAAATTCGAGTAATACATTTTGATTGTTCATTTCAAAAATACTCTTAACTGTACTTTCCCAGCTCCTATAATTTTCAATTTCTTCTTTGTTGCCGCGGCGAGTATCAACATTGAGATGGTGGGCTTCGTCCGATATAAGAACTATTTTATTATCACGAAAATCATCTATAGAAACAGAGTTTTCTTTGACAAACCATATATCTGAATGAAGCCCTTGTATAGTTGTAAAGCAAATATTTATCGCATTCGGATCGCTTGCTTGGAAGTTATTAACTTCACGAATTTTAACTTTTTCTCCATCAATATTAATTTCATCAGCAAAAAGATACTTCGATGAAGTACGATTTAAGAAATTTTCTTTTGTTTTTTGTACTATATTAGATAGATTTACAAAAAATAGAAAATTTCTATATCCCTGTTTAAAAAGATATAGCATAAGTCCTGCCATAATTAGCGTTTTTCCACTACCGGTTGCCATATGAAAAAGTGTCTGTGTTGGCTTTCTACAAAGTGCTTCATTTTCAAAATATGTTATAAAATTACAAAAAGCATCTTTTTGATACGGGCGTAATTCAAAAGATGGATTCAGATTATCAGGAATGTATTTTGGTAATTCTTTGTATGCTCCAAAATTCTTTGCTTGTTCGATTTGCTCGTATAGGTACACTATTATACCCCCTCGTAAAAGCTTTTTGTAAATGCCTTGTCAGCGTCTGAAATATTATAATCTTCATCATCAATATCACAGTAATTAACGTAAAGTTGATTTTTATCTAGCAACTCCACAAATAAACGCTTTTTTTCTTCAAATGAGAGAGATTTAAAATCCTCTGCTTCAGGATTAATATCTTGAGGATTTACATAACAGCTTATAAAACCGGTCTTTTTTATTTCACGCCAAATATCAGCAAGCTCTTTATCATTTTCAGCGATTTGTATGCGATCAACATATTTTTGATTTAGTTTTGCAAGCTCGCAATACACGAAAGAGCCTCCGCCTTGCCAGTTAACATCTTTGGATATTCCGCCTTGTTCTCCTTCAATGACTTTTTTTAGCCTTCCTACTGTAATAGTATCTATGTAGTCCATTTGTTCTACACCTATATAGCGTCTGCCCATTTTGTGTGCGACCGCAGCAGTCGTACCGGAGCCTAAATGAAAATCAAGTACTAAATCCCCTGGCTTTGAAGATGTTTCAATTATTCTAGAAATTAATTTTTCGGGCTTTTGTGTCGAAAACCCTGTTCGTTCCTCTGCGTTAACAACAGTTTGAAAACTTGCAATATCATCCCAAACATCGGATACAGGAATTCCTTTAGCCTCATCTAAGTAAAGGCGCCTTTCTTTTGTAATTACTTTATACCTTCTGCCATTTTCGTCAACACTCGAAAATCTCTCTAATTGTTCTTTACTATATGGAAGAAAAGTTTTATTAAAAGTAAACTCATTACTCTTTGTATAAAATAAGATAGTTTCATGACCTCTAACATAATTATTTATCAAGCTTTTATATCCAGAAACTCCTTTTAACACCCATATTATTTCCCTTTGAAAATTTTCGACTCCAAAAATTTCATCCATCAATACTTTTAAATAATGAAGTTCGTTATTGTCAATTTGAACATAAATACTACCATTGTTTGCTAAAAGCTTTTTTGCTATTTCTAAACGGTTCTTCATAAATGTTAACCACGTAGAGTGATTAAAGCTATCATTATATTTAAAACTATCATTACCTGTATTATATGGAGGATCTATATATATAAGATTTACCTGACCTTCATATCTTTTTAACAATGAAGCAATAGCAAGAAGATTATTACCTTTAATAATAAGGTTATCAGTATCTTTGAACTCTGTAATCGATTCTACTCCGTCAGCAGTATAACGTTTTGCATTCATGAATACCTTTGGATAAAGAAGCCTGTCTACTTCATCCGGTGCAAGTGTTTCATTATAGAATATCTCATCCCGCTTTTGATCTTCTTTCGTTTGTCCTCCTTCGAGAACGCAGTCTTTATAAGGGAAAACGAGAACAACATCCTTTGAGGTAGATATGTACTCATCCCGGCTATTTACAAGACCAATTTTATTTTTATAACGAGTATATGAATCAGGCAAGAATTCTCTATTATTGATAACCCAACCGAAGCCGACTTTATCAAAAACGAGAACACCTTCAACGTCGGCAAAAAAGCGCTTTTTTGTTTCTTCGTTAGATAAAAGCAATTTAATGAGTTTTGAATCCATTTGCATTGCTGCCTCGTATACGGAATTGCGAAGCAATTCCCCGTTATCAGTAAAAAAACGTTGATCCTGTTTTAGTACTTCAAGAACAGTATTAAAAAATTGATTATACATCTTTATAACCTCACTTTAAAAATTTTATTAATTTATGTTTTTTCATAATAATTCAATTAGCGTCATTGTTGCTTAACTATTAAGTAAAAGCTGTTGCTACCTATTCATCTGGCTCAATCTCCATAATATCGGAAATATCACACTTTAATGCCTTGCAAATCTTCACAAGCACATCGGTCGTAACATTTTCGTTTTTACCCAGTTTTGCCATAGAAGATGTACTAATACCAGCCGCTTCTCTTAAGTCTTTCTTTTTCATATCTTTATCAATTAAGAGTTTCCATAGTTTTTTATAGCTTACGGCCATAATTGTCACCTCGCTCGTTATAAAGAATATCATAAAGTAAGCTGAAACACAATAAAAATTTGAGCCCGCAAATTAATTATTGTGTTTTGCGAAATTCATGCTATAATTTACATAAGGAAATATTTGGTCTGAAATGATGGTAATCAGGGAGGTACGGTATGGCAAGTGTCAGCTCGTTCAGAGATGTTATTGCAAATATGTATTATAACGAACTCTTTGACGAATTGTCCGAGTATATAGAGGACAACCCGGATAAGCTTGAATCCAACTCATACCGTGTGCAATCACCGGATGAAGCGGCATTATCCGACTTTGACATCATAATGATAGACATAACTGACTCGCCTGGTAACAGTATTTTATTTGATGTAATTGTTTCCGCAGAAGTTGAAATAGCAGAAACAGTACGAAGGAATCGCGAGACTGATGGTATAGAACAATGGTTCCGTATCTCCTGCAGAGCTGACCTTGATGACGGAATTCAGAATTTTCAAATCAACTCTGTTTCAATATACAACAAGTACAGAGAAAGCAAATTAGGCAGACTGTCTGAGTATTTAGTACCAATTATAGAAAAGGAACAGTTTGACAATGTTGCTACTGAATTTCTAAATGAGTTTTGCCCAGAAGCATTAAGTACTCCTATGCCCATTCCAGTAGATGAAGTAGTGAAAAGAATGGGGCTTAAGGTTAAGGAAATCCAGCTTACAAAGCATTTCACTATATTTGGTCAAATAGTCTTTGGCGATTGCACAATAGAGTATTACGACAGAAATGAAAGAACATATAAGCCTTTGGAAGTTTCAAGAGGAACAATTCTCGTGGATCCTAATGTGTATTTCATGCGAAACATAGGGTGCATGAACAATACCATTATTCATGAGTGTGTCCACTGGTATAAGCATAGAAAATACCATGAGTTAGTTAAGACGTATAACAGCGATGCTTTGCTCATAAGCTGCAGGGTAAACGAAACAACTAAATACAAACAGCAATGGACGCCAGAAGACTGGATGGAATGGCATGCTAACGGAATTGCACCACGAATCCTTATGCCTAGATCAATGACCATTAAAAAGATTGAGGAGCTAATTAAAAAGAATGAGCTCCTTTTTGGTACTTACGACAGGCTAAATATAATGGAAAATGTCGTGTATGAATTAGCTGACTTCTTCCAGGTGTCAAGGATAGCGGCCAAAATAAGGATGATTGACCTTGGATATAAGGAAGTTGAAGGTGTATATACCTACGTAGATGACCATTTTATCAGCAATTATTCATTTAAGGCAGACTCATTACATAAGAATCAAACATACAGTATTAGCCTAAGTGATTCTTTTTTTGAATACTATGCAAATCCGGAATTCGCAAAGATTATAGACAGCGGTAATTTTATTTATGTTGACGGTCATTACGTTATTAACGACTCCAAATACATTAAAAGGTTAGAAAATGGAAGCATTGATCTTACAGACTATGCAAAACTGCATGTAGATGAATGCTGCCTTCTGTTTGATTTAAAATTAAATAAAGCCTCCAAAATGGACATTGTAGTATACCTCGATTCTATAATGTTCCGTAAAGCTACACCGGATTATAACAGAGTGCCGACATTTAATCCGGACAAGCATAATATGGAAGTATTTAATCGTTCAGAAGAGCTAAAGAAATTTCACGAAGAATTCGTCGAAGAAGGTCAGCATTTGAGCCGTACAACCCAGACATTTTCCCAAGCGGTATACGGACATATCAAAAGGAAAGGCTACAATAAGGTTGTTTTTATAGAAAAGACTTTGCTTTCAGGAAAAACATATGACAGAATAAAAAATAATGAACTTAACAATCCAACTTTAGAAACCGTTGTTGCAATCTGCATCGGATTGGAGCTTAGCCCTACATACAGTGAAGAGATATTAAGGCTTGCCGGATATACTCTCAATAACACTCCACAGCAATTGGCGTATAAAAAGCTTATCCATTCGTATAGAGGGCATTCAATATATGAATGCAATGAAGTTTTGGAAGCCTTGGGACTTTCCCCTCTTTGTGCAAAGGCATATAAAGAAATGATAAGTTAAAAAAATTGTTGGACTTCTGAAGTCCAACTTTTTATATTTTAAACCGGCTATTATAATGAGATTTTAAGCCATTATGCAAAAAAGGCGCAAAAACCTTACTGCATAATGGCTATTTTTTTGCCAAAATCATGGACTTTAGATGTCCAGACAGGCTTTAACAATTCAAGTAGCATTGAGTCAGAGAGTTGGCCAACCCTCAAAATTGAAGGATGGAGGATATAAGATGCAAGACTCTATGAACAATGCAAAAACGCTGTCAATAATTTCAATGCCCATAAAGGGCAGACCATATAAGCATCAGATTCGTGCTTTCAATTTCATCTGTAGTCTATTTGGGCTTTTGAAGGGTGGTGGTGTTCCTGCCATTTCCGGATGGGGTGCAGCGCTCCTGATGGAAATGGGTTGACCGGCACCGGAAAAACGCTTGTCTCAATCGCCATTATAGGCGCATTGCTTGCTGCAGGAAGAATAAAACGTGTGCTGATTGTTGCTCCGCTTTCCATACTTGGAGTGTGGCAAGATGAGTTTAAACGGTTCGCAGATTATCCATATCAGCTTATAGTCCTTAATGGCACGATTCAAAAGAAAATCCAACAGCTAAGATTTTTAACTGGCGAAGGTATCCATGTAGTGGTAGTCAACTATGAATCAGCATGGCGAATGGAAAAAGAACTGGCAAACTGGCATCCTGACCTTATCATCGCTGATGAAGGACACAAAATTAAAACTCATAATACAGCGGTTTCAAAAGCAATGCACCGATTGGGCTTGCTTGCCCGGTATCGGCTCTTGTTGACAGGAACGGTTATAACCAACAAAGCCATTGACGTATTCAGCCAATATAAATTTCTCGATCCACGCATCTTTGGCAACAGCTTTTATGCATTCCGAAACCGGTATTTCAACATGGTTGGCTATGGCAACCATACGCCAGTGCTGAAAAAATCAATGGAACAGGATTTGATGAAGAGGATCCACAGCATTGCATTCCGGGCGACCAAAGCTGAGTGTCTGGATTTGCCGGAAACTACCGATATTATTCGCCACATTGAACTTGAGCCTGTAACTTTGAAGAAATATAAAGAGCTTGTCAAACAAAGCTATACTGAGCTTTCAGCAGGAGAAGTAACAGCTACAAATGTATTAACACGCTTGCTTCGTCTTTCGCAGTTAACCGGTGGCTTCATCGGAAGCGATGGTGGCGGGAAAATCGAGCAAGTCAGTCATGCCAAGTTGAAAGCTCTTGAAGATATCCTTGAAAGCAGCATTCAAGAAGGGCATAAGCTGGTTGTCATAGCAAGGTTTATCCCTGAAATCCATGCCATATGCAAGATGCTGGAGAAGAAGAACATCGGCTATGCGTGTATTTATGGGGCAACAAAGGATCGCCAAGAGCAAGTCAACCGGTTTCAATATGATCCTGACTGCTTGGTGTTCGTAGGCCAGATTGCAACTGCTGGACTTGGTATCACGCTAACCGCTGCAAGCACGATGGTATTTTACTCCCTAGATTACTCCATGTCGAATTTTGAGCAGACAAAAGCCCGCATCCATAGAGTTGGACAGAAGAATGGCTGCACATATATCTACCTTATCGCCAAGGGAACTGTGGATTCAAAAATTCTGAATGCTCTGCGCAATAAGGCAGATCTTGCAAAAATGCTGATAGACGACTACCGCAAAGGAGCAAACCCCTTTGCCCTAGAGGGAGGTGAAAGCTGTGAGCAATAATGCGATGTTTGAACTTGCTGACCGCTTGAAGGAGCTGCGCGAGGCAAAGAAGGCCGCGGAAGAGGAACTAAAAAGCATTAATGCGGAGATTGACGATGTTGAATACCGCTTGTCTGAGCTGATGATCAGCAGCGAGACGCAAAACTTTACAAGAGCAGGGACAATGTTCTGCCTTTCAACGACAACAAGAGCCAGTGCTGCCGCTGGCATGAAGGAAGAACTGTTCGATGCCCTGCGCAGTAAAGGCTTTGGAGAACTCATCTATGAAACAGTCAATGCAAATTCCCTGTCGGCATTTGTTAAAGAACAGATTACCGAGAATGGGGACGAGCTTCCGGACTGGTTGAAAGGCCTTGTGAATGTCTTCGAAAAGACAACAGTAACTGTGCGGAAAGCAGCAAGGTAAGTTCAATGTGCAATGCTCGAATATCAATGCTTAAGGAATAACGGTTCGAAGAACAAAGTTTCAAAGAACAATGATATAGATTACATTTCAAATTCATATTTACGGAGGTATATAAGCATGAAAAACAATGAAATCGTAGCCATTAACGAAAATACAGGTTTTCTTCAGCTCGCTGATTTCAATCTTGACGAGGCAATGGCATCAGAACTTGATGGTCTTGACATGACATTTGAACGCATAAAAATCCCGTCCGCAGGCAGCACAGTATTTGAAGTACCTGGAGAGAATCCCGGAGAGCCGGATAATGTCAAAGAATTCTCAGCGGTAATTCTTTATCACCATCCACTTTATGCATATTACAAGGACAAGTATACCGGAGGCAGTAACCCACCGGATTGCGGAAGCTTTGATGGTATAACCGGCGAAGGAGACCCCGGAGGAAGCTGTGCCAAATGCCCATATAATCAGTTCGGTTCGGGGGAAAACGGCAGCAAAGCTTGCAAGAACCGCCGCAGGATATATGTACTGCGTGAAGGGGAGATTTTCCCGTTGATACTCTCATTGCCAACAGGATCGTTGAAAGAGTTTTCCCGCTACATCAAAAGGCTGCTTTCTAAAGGTAAAAAATCGAACAGCGTAGTTACCCGCTTTTCATTGAAAAAGGCGACCAATTCAAGCGGTATCACCTATTCACAGGCTCAGTTTGCTGTAGATCGGAATCTGACCGCTGACGAATATGCGTTGATATCCAAGCTTTCCGAGCAGGTCAAAGCATTCAGTACCCGAGTCGGCCATGACACTGAACCTGCCGGTGAAGAGGTAATAAATGTAGACCCTGAATCAGGTGAAATTACTGAGCCGCTTAAGTGATCAAAGGCCCTATCGGAGAGTAACTTCCATCTCCGATAGGGCGGAAAGGAGAACCGCATGGGATACAAATGTGTTTATATGCTGGCTGAAATAAAAGAGTATCTGAAAAACACTGTCCTATTTGCTTTCGACTTTGAAACGTCACCCCGCGATAAATGGAGGAACAATAAAAGTGCATCTCTGGATGCTCATAAAGCAGATATTACAGGGATCAGTTTTTCAGTATCAGAAGGGACTGCTATATATGTTCCACTTAAACATCGTAGCG
>JAGODU010000096.1 GCA_017998095.1 Prolixibacteraceae bacterium
GAAACACTACCGAGCTGCTCAGCAAGCTCTAACACGCTCAATCTTTGCTTGGCGATCTTTAGGGCTACGTCCATTTTTAACCTCCTAAGCTTTACTATAATGCAAGTTTAGAAGCTTAGGAATACACATTATAATAATTTTTCATCGCAAACAGGAAGTTTACTTGTTCTGTATGTTTATTTTTTAATAATTCTGCTATTAAATTGTTGTTTTTTATAGTGTTGTCATATGTCGAGATATAGTATGTAGTGGCGCTATTAGTTTTGCCTTGGTTGTCGCATGTTTTATAGGGATCCTTTTGTATATCCGGTTTAATAATTGGTATATATTTATTATACCACAACCCAAAATTTAGAATTGCTATGATGCTCTTCGACATTTTGAATGGACATAGTATACTCTATACATGAAAGACCTTGATTTGTTTAAGATGGCGCTAGAACTGGATGAGGAGTGGTTCGTGGTTAAATCGGAATTTATTCCAAAAGACATAAAATTGGATATTTCCCTCGATTTTAGGCTTGGGGAAGTGCTTCCCTGCCCCGAATGCTCTCTTAAGTCAATGGTCCATGATACTGAGGGGAAAACTTGGCGTCATCTGAATTTCTTTCAGCACGAAGCGTCCTTGCATGCAAGGGTTCCCCGCATCCGCTGTCAGGAACAAGGGATAAAGATGATTGAGATTCCCCGAGCCCTGGAGCAGAGCGGTTTTACCTTGCTTTTTAAAGACTTGATTCTATCCATGGCTGATATCATGCCCGTCAATGCCATCGCGAAGCTGATAGGGAAGACGGACAAGCGGCTTTGGAGAATCATTATCCACTATGTCAACCGTGATCTTGAACAACAAGATCTATCGAAGGTGCGACGAATTGGGGTGGATAAGACATCGACCAAACCGAGCCATAACTACGTCAGCTTCTTTGTGGAAATGGATACCAAGAAAGTTGTATTTGTGACTGAAGGAAAGAAATCCTCATTGGTGCAAGCATTTAAGGATCATTTATTGAAGCATCGCGGTGATCAGGAGTTGATCTGGGTATTCTCTTGCGATATGTCGCCCGCCTTCATTGCCGGAATCAAGACCCAGTTACGCACTGGCAATATTGCCTTCGACCATTTGCCTGTTATGAAATTATTGAACAAATCGCTGGAAGAAGTACACCGACAAGAGCAAGCCATGGAATCAATGCTGAAGGCAACGCGCTATGTCTGGCTAAAGAATCGGAGCAATCTCATTGCCAAACAGCGAATGAAGCTGGACTCGCTGTCTAATCTGAAACTGAAAACCGCCCGAGCATATGGATTGAAGCTTGTATTTCAGAAGGCATTTCCCTACGATGGGAGACTCGGTGTCTATGCGCTCAAAAAATGGTATTTTGGGGCTATTCGATTACAGCTAGAACCGATTAAACATTTTGCCAGAATTCTCAAGGAGCATTGGGACGGGGTTGCCCGCTGGTTTGAATGTAAACTTAACAATGTACTGCTGGATAGCCTCAACAGTCTGGTCCAAGCAGCCAAAGCAAGGGCTAGTGGTTACCATTCTACCACAAATTTTAAAACCATGATTTATATGATTGCAGGTAAAGTTTGGGGAGGCTATCCATATGAAACGTCGAAAAGCCTAATTTTTTCTTCATTAATGCATAAATAAAGTTCGTTTTTTGGGTCAGATGAAATGATACAATTTAATAGTGAGGGAGGTGTTTAATTTGTGGTGCAAAAATTGTAATAGAGAAACAGAGGATGAAAAGTGTGAGCTTTGTGGGAGTGTGACTGAACAAGAAATACCATATGTAGTTTTTTGGTGTGATGAATGTAAAGTGCCAATTATTAAAGCGGCTAACAGTATAGATAAAAATATTTGCACTCTTTGTAATGGAAACACCACTTATCTTTGTGCTGATTTGCGTCCAGTTTTTCCTGAAGAGAGACTTTTATTAGAAATTATCGGAGCAAAACCGTTTGCTTATCATGACAAAGCTATCTGGGCTTCTAATAACCGTTATTACATCGATGGAAAAGTAAAGCTGATTACCACCAGTTTTTATAAAAAAATTTCGCCTAAGTCCATTAGGGAGTTGCTAAATCAGTATAGCGTTCAAAATGATTATTTATATTTTAACCAGTTTATTGAGAGGTTTATAAAAGCAAATCAGGACAGGCTTAATTATCTGAAAGACGAAGCATTCGACTTTATTCAATCTGCAGCCGAAAAATACCCTCACGAAAGCATTGTTCTTTCTTTCTCGGGTGGCAAGGATTCAACAGTCACAGCAGATTTGGCAGCGAGAGCATTAAGCGATCCGAGTCTTGTTCATATTTTTGGGGATACAACTTTAGAATTTCCGCTTACAATGGAGTATGTACAACGATTCCGAAAGAATAATCCAAAAGCAATTTTTAAGGTAGCTAAAAACAAGGAACAAAATTTTTACAAAGTATGTGAGGATATTGGTCCTCCTGCTCGTATGCTTCGCTGGTGTTGTTCAATGTTCAAGACGGGTCCGATAACCCGTGTTTTAAACAGTATGTTTCGAGATACAGATATTTTGACCTTTTACGGCATCAGAAAATGTGAATCCGTAAGTCGAAGTAAGTATAACCGGATTGAGGATAATGCGGAAGCTGTTAAAATACAAAAACAAAAGGTTGCTTCTCCGATTTTTTATTGGAAAGACATTGATATATGGCTTTATATATTAGGAGAACAAATAGACTTTAACGATGCTTACAGGTTAGGGTATGACCGTGTGGGATGCTGGTGTTGCCCCAATAATAACGAAAGAGCGCAGCTTCTTTCGCAGATTTATATGCCGGAACAGGCTGAGAGATGGAGAAATTTTCTTGTGGATTTTGCAAAGAGAATTGGAAAGCCTGATGCAGAGGTTTATGTTGATACAGGTAAATGGAAAGCTCGGCAAGGCGGAAATGGTGTTGTTGCGGCTGAGGACGTCAAGATAAAATTTACTAACTGTACAGCAGAAGAAAACGCAAAGATTTATAAGCTAAACAAGCCAGTGGACGATAGCTTTATTCAACTTTTTATTCCTTTTGGCAGAATTGCACCAGAATTAGGTAGAAAGCTTATCAATGAAACCATTGTGATAGATATAAAAACCAATGTGCCGATACTATCTATTCAGCCTTTTTCGCAGGATGGATACGATTTTGCGGTAAAAGTTAAGACATTGAATGTAGCCAAGCACGATGATTTGCAGCGTATGGTTGGCTATCAAGTTAGGAAATTCAATGCCTGTAGAAAATGCTTAAAATGTGAATCTCTGTGCAAGTTTGGGGCTATCTCAGTCCATGGTGATTCCTATCTTATCAATGAGCAGAAATGCAAACGGTGTAAGATGTGTGTCACCGCTAAGTATTTAGATGGTGGTTGCTTAATGGAAAAATATTTGAAAACCAAAGACTAATGCTTAGGGGTGTAATAATGAAGTTTAAATTTAGAGCACATGATACATTTTTTATTAGAAAAGGTTGGCTTAATAAAGGAATGAGAAATGTTAAAAATGACCCACAGGTTTTCATGGGTGTTAACGGAAACCCTATGGACATTTTAGGTATAGGTACAAATATGGTAAAGGCGTTGCGATATTGGCTTCAGGCGGTTGGACTTACTGAGGAACCACCTGTTGGAAGAAAGGTACAGAAGTTTACCAGTTTTGGTACAGTAGTTTATGAAAACGATCCCTATTTTGAGGAAATGGGTACGTTGTGGCTTCTTCATTATAAACTTGCCACTAACAAAACGGATGCCACTGCTTGGTATTATTTCTTTAACGAATTTAAGCTGTCTGAGTTTACAAGAGATGACTTTGTGGTGCAATTAAAAAACTATATTCGTATAAATGATGATGAGGTTTCGGAGCGTTCATTAGAGGACGATTACAACTGTATCATTAACACCTATGTACCACGCATTAAAATTAATCCTGAAAAGGTACAGCCGGAAAGTAATATCGATTGTCCTTTAGGTGAGCTTGGACTTGTTGACATTGTAAATAAAAAGAAAAAGATATACAAAAAAACCACCCCAAAGATAGATACCTTGCATCCACTGATATTGCTTGCAGTTATTGTGGATCAGGCTGCGGGTCAGCGTGAAATCAAAATTTCAGCGATTCAAAACAATACTTGTAACGCCGGTAAGGTGTTTAACCTGGATATAATCACACTAACCAATCTGCTTTATAAAATAGAACTTATGGGATATATCAAAGTAGTTCGTACTGCAGGACTTGATGTTGTTCGGATTGAAAGAGAAGTAGAATTTTTAGAGTGTGTAAGAGAATATTACCGAGCAATCAACAATTAAAACAAAACACATGGGAGAGACAAAATTATGTTTAATGAAAAGATAAATGTTGCAAAAGGTTTTCAAACCTCAGTCAACATTGTCTATGATTTATACAATGATGAAAAAGTAAGAAACTTTATTCCAACCACATCGTCCTTTGATGTTATAGAAGATGTGCTCTTTAGCACGACCAAAAGCGCAACTCAAAGGGCAAGGATATTGATTGGAGCCTATGGTAGGGGTAAATCTCACATAATTCTTGTCTTGATGTCACTTCTTTTCAAAAAAGATGTGACGTTATTTGATATGCTCTTAAAGAAAATGAAAACACACAACTCAATGCTTTATGAATTTACGGTTGATTATATTAAAAGTGATAAGAAACTGCTCCCTATTATTATTAACGGAAGCAGTGCAAGTCTAACTCAGTCTTTCCTCAATGCTTTGCAGCAGGCTTTAAGATCGGAAAACTTAGCTGATTTAATGCCTGAAACCAATTTTAAGGCTTCTATCAACACAATAGAGCTTTGGAAGCAAAGCTACCCGGATACCTACGAGAAATTTGCTAATACCTTAAGTGAGCCAGTGGATAATTTTATTCTCGCATTGAAAGAATATGATGTTAATGCTTATAAACGTTTTGAGAAGTTATACCCTACCCTTACCTCTGGTAGCACCTTTAATCCCTTTCTCGGATTTGATGTTGTAGAACTTTATGAAAAAGTAGTAGATAAACTTCAGACAAAAGGTTATGACGGTGTTTACATTATATATGACGAGTTTAGTAAATATTTAGAGTCAAGCATCGCAAGTGCTACTATCAGTGACATTAAGCTGTTACAGGATTTTGCTGAGAAGTGTGACCGTAGTGGAAACAAACAAATTCATTTAATGCTTATTTGTCATAAGGATATTGCAAATTATATCGACAACAGCCTACCGAAAGAAAAAGTGGATGGATGGCGTGGTGTTTCTGGTAGATTTAAGCATATTAATCTACATAACGACTTTTCCCAGATGTATGAGATTATTTCTGCTGTTATTAAAAAAGAAGAGGCGTTTTGGAATAAGTTTTGCGAGGAAAACAAAGACAGATTTGATGATTTGACTAAACGTTTTACTTTGAACGGAGTTTTGGATGAAAAAGACGAAAATATGGTGCAGACAGCAATCAAAGGCTGCTATCCTCTGCATCCTATTTCAACGTTCATATTACCAAGATTATCTGAAAAAGTTGCTCAGAATGAGCGGACCTTGTTTACCTTTCTATCATCGGATCAGAAGTACACCCTATCTGAGTTTCTGAAAACAGCAGATGGTAATTTCCCTATGCTTACTCCTGATTACATTTATGACTATTTTGAGCCACTACTTAGAAAAGAGCCTTATACGAGCGAAACGCATAAGCTGTATAAGCTCACTTCTAATGTACTCCGAAAGGTTGAACCGGACTCTCTTGGAGCAAAGATCATTAAGACAATTTCGCTTATTTATATCATCGAGCAGTTTGAAAAACTGCCACCTATTTTTAATATTATCGCTGATACTTTCAAAGATAGTGTTAGAGATACTAAAGAAATTAGTAAAGTATTGTCTGAACTGATTGATAAAGAATGTATCGTTTATCTAAAGCGTAGCAACAATTACTTAAAACTCAAAGAAAGTAGCGGTGTAGATATCCCTGGTGAAATAATAAAGGCTATTGAGAAAAATAAAAGTACATTAAGCGTAAAGGATATTTTGAATAAATTTACTTTTGACAGTTATATGTATCCGACTCGCTACAATGATGAAAATGAAATTACACGTTATTTCGACTTTATTTTTATTGACAGTAATGAATTTTGGGCTGTAGAGAATTGGGAAAGGAAAATCGAAGGAACAGATGCAGACGGAATGGTTTACGCCATAATCCCTAATAGTCAAGAAGAAATAGACAATATTAAAAAAGCGTTATTAAGTGGCCAGCACAACCACAATAGAATTGTCTTCGTTGTCCCAAATATCTATACCGAAATTGAAAAGATTGCCTATGAGTATAGCGCAGTAAAGCAGCTAAAATCTCTTGTGGTAGATGATGACTTGCTTTCTGATGAATACGATATTTATATAGAGGATTTAGAGGAAGTTATAGGTAGTTTTATATTTTCTTACATAAGACCTGAAACAGGTGGTGCAGAATACTTTTATATGGGTGAAAAAAAGAATATTTACCGCAAAGCACAGTTTTCTGCACTTCTTTCAGATATTTGTGAAAGAATCTATCCTTATACACCAATAATCAATAATGAGTCCATAAACAAAAATGTTTTGTCTACGGTTGCTATTAATAGCCGTACAAAGTTAATCTCAGCACTTTTAGAGACCGAATTAGACACGAACTTAGGATTGACGGGGACAGGACAAGATGTATTCATTATGCGAAGTACATTGGTTCAAACAGGAATTTTGCAGAATGCAGACAATGCACCTGTTATTAACTTTAATCCTGATGATGCAAATATGCGGAATATGCTGACTACTATACGGAACTTTTTTACAGGTGCGAATATAGGTGGCGGTCAGAGTTTCCGCGTGCTTTATAATAAATTAACTCTACCACAAAATGGTATTGGATTGAAAAAGGGAGTTATCCCAATTTATATTGCCATAGTGTTACATCATTATAAAAAGAACTTGGTTATAAAAAATAAAGGCAACGAAGTAAGAATTACAGCTGATCTTTTAAACAGTATAAATGAAAATCCTGATGAATATTCGGTTTTCTTAGAAGACTGGAACGAGGAAAAAGCGAAGTACATGACGGAACTTGAAAGCATCTTTAGTGGATATGTTATTGAAAAGGAAAAGACCTATAACAGCTTTTCCTTTATTGTGCTTGCTATGAATCGTTGGTATATGTCATTACCAAAGTACGTTAAAGAAATGAGTAAAATTTATTGTGGTATCAATAGAAAGGAATCTTATAAACCTGTTCCTAGAGAACAAAAAAAGTTTATTAATAGCTTAAGACAGATTGATAACAATTCTAGAGAATATCTTTTTGAAAAGATATTTACTTTCTTTGGAATGAATGAGTTTAATCTCATGATTCTTGATCATATAAAAGCAACTAAACAAGTTTTTGATATGGCTAAGGGCAACCTTATCAATGTGCTAATTTCTGATGTGAAAACTATATTTGGAGGACAGAACACGAAAAATGCAAGTCTCACCTCTGTTATTAAGGATTGGTATGAATCTCTTGGCGAAAATACTATCAATTATCTGTTTACTAATAATGAAAGCAAAATCCTTGAGCTGATGAAGTCAATTACCAATGATGAAGTAGCGTTTATGGAACGCTTAGGCAAAGCTGTCACATCTTTGAGGATTGATGATTGGAATGAAAACACTATAGAAATGTTCTTAAAGGACTTAGTTGCCTTTAAGGAAACTGTAGATAACTTTGATAAAAATTATGCGAATAGTAACGAAAATGTTTCCGAAATGTACAGGATTGTTTTTATAGACAAAGATGGTAGCGAGGTAGTTAAGACGTTCAGTAAGACAAAATATAGTGACAGAGCAAAACTGCTCTTGAACGAAATTACAACTTCGCTTGAAGAAATGGGGCAGGCTATTTCTGAACAAGAAAAGCGTCAGGTCCTCATGGAACTGCTTGAAAAGATGTGTTAAGAGGGGTTAACATTGAATAAATCCGTATACTTTGATAATGCAGCCACAACATTTCCAAAGCCTGAAGAAGTGTACATATTCATGGATAAATTTTACCGTGAGTGTGGAGTTAATGTGGGTAGAGGTCAACATAAATTGGCTTTTACCGCAAGTAACCTGATAGCAGAGACAAGGATACTCTTGCAAGATTTGTTTCATTGTCCCAACAAAAAGGTAGTCTTTACCCATACAGCGACAGAGGCTCTAAATATTATTTTACAGGGTCTACCTATTGATGATAATTATAATATTTATTTATCGCCTTTTGAACACAACTCCGTAACAAGGGTAATAAGCTATTTGCAAAGCATTTATAAGCTAAACATCTATACGTTACTGCTGGATAAGACAACTTTTACATATGATTTAGAGAAAATCAAGTACCAGTTTGCAGAGAATAAGCCCAATATAGTTGTAGTAAGCCATGCAAGCAATGTATGCGGTGTTGTGGCTCCTATTTATGATATTTGTGTTTTATCAAAGCCTTATGAGGCTATCAATATTATTGATATGTCTCAAACTGCCGGACTGATAGACACTGATTTAAGCAGTGATGCTTTTGACTTTGCCGTATTTGCCGGTCATAAAACATTGTACGGTCCATTGGGCATAGCTGGCTTTACTTGCTCAGGTAAAGTGAAGCCAGCACCATTACTTTATGGCGGCACAGGAGTAGATTCTGCAAATCAGAGCCTGCCTGAAACAATACCTGAAAGGTATGAGGTGGCAAGTCCAAACATCATGGCAATTTCAGGATTAAATGCCGCATTAAAATGGATTGATAAAGTTGGTATTAAATCCATTTTAGAAAAGGAAAAGATAAATCATAAAAGGTTGTTAGAAGTATTAAGGAATTTCGACAATATTAGAATCATCAGTCCAACTAATGAAGACACAACAATAGGTGTAGTATCCTGTGTATTTGACGGCTACAGTAGTGACAGTATCGGGCAAATTTTAACTGAACACGATATTGCGGTTAGAACCGGACTACATTGCGCCCCTTCTGCACATCAATTTTTAGGCACTTTTCCTTCTGGTACTGTACGGTTTAGTGTTAGCTATTTTAATGATGATAGCGACTTTGAAAAGCTACAAGAAGTATTAGAGTATATAGAGGATAATACTTAGATGTAAGTATATGAGAGGAATTGAATTCGAAAATTTTTTAAATGCCGATTCTAAAATTATCATCAAAGCAAACGCAGTACACTTACTGATTAGCAAGTCCAAAGAGGTAAAACAATGAGCTTGCAGGATATAGAAATTAAAAGTGAATATCGCTCACTATTTGATAATGTAGCTAAGGATTTTTATATTCCTTTGTTACAACAAGCTATATCATATAAAAGAGCTGTTGGATTTTTCTCGTCCTCAGCGCTTGTTGAAATATCTAAAGGCATATCAGCACTTGTGAAAAATGGCGGGAAAATCCTGTTAATAGCTTCCCCGTATTTATCAGCAGAAGATGTGGAAGCAATACATAAAGGATATGAATTAAGAGATAACATAATCAAAAAAGCTTTAGTACGTGAGCTGAAAGAAGCGAAAGATGTCTATGAGAAGGATAGGCTTAATCTTTTAGCAAATCTTATATCGGATGAGATATTAGACATCAAAATAGCCTTTACAGAAGATAAAAATAAAATGGGAATGTACCATGAAAAGATGGGTATTATCAGTGACGATTTTGGTAACAAAGTTGCTTTTTCTGGTTCAATGAATGAGTCAGCAGCGGCTATGACATTAAATTATGAAACTATAGATGTCTTTTGCTCATGGAAAGGTGAACAAGATCGAGTAGCCGCAAAGGAAAATGCGTTTGCATCTATTTGGAATGACTGTGAACCTAACATTCGGATTATTGATTTTCCAAATCTAAAACAAGAAATTATTGATAGATATAAAAAAGCAACTCCTAATTATGATATAGATAAGCATGAGTTTGGAGAAAGAATATATGTATTAGAGAAAGCAACAAAATATCGTTTAGGACCTGATATTCCACGGAATGTCCAGTTACATGATTACCAAATTAAGGCTATTGATGAATGGGAAAAGCGTGATTATAGAGGCATCTTTGATATGGCTACTGGAACAGGTAAGACCTTTACTGGTCTTGGTGCGATAGCAAGATTA
Source organism: Prolixibacteraceae bacterium (assembly GCA_017998095.1). Next base: position 10,172 of record JAGODU010000096.1, read on the forward strand.
TCTGAAAGGGTATCAGACAAACTTGCCGTGATTATCGTTTGTCCATATCAGCATTTGGTTGAGCAATGGGTTGAAGATATTGTAAAATTTAACATGAACCCAATTATTGGTTATAGTGCGTCCTCACAAAAGGATTGGAAACGCCGATTGGAGGATGCTATAAGAGATCAAAAACTGAAGGTAAGAAACAAAGAATTTTTCTGCTTCATCTGTACAAATGCAACATTTTCATCGGATTTTGTACAGACTCAAATTAATAAGATAAGAGGCAATGCTTTATTAGTGGTAGATGAGGCTCATAATTTTGGGGCAGAGTATTTAAGTAAGTTATTGAGCGAAAAGTTTACATATAGACTTGCATTATCTGCAACGCTTGAAAGACATAACGATGAAGAAGGAACTGCAAAATTATTTTCGTATTTCGGAGAAAAATGCATCGAATACTCTCTGGATAAAGCAATAGAAGAAAAGAAACTAACCAGATATAAATATTATCCCATCATCGTTACTCTAAATGATGATGAACTTCGACGATATTCAGAGCTTACCTATGAGATAGGGAAATGCTTAATAAAAGGGGAAAATGGGAAAGTAAAGTTGAGCGAAAAGGGTAAAATTCTTGCGTTGGCAAGGGCAAGGTTGGTTGCTGGTGCTGAGGATAAAATTACAAAATTAGAGGAATATATTAGGCCATATCTTCATGACAGACATATTTTGGTTTACTGTGGTGCAACAAAACTACTCCGTGAAAACCAAGACTTTACTACGGTAGATGATGAAGATTTAAGACAAATTGATGTAGTCACTGATTTGCTAGGAAATAAACTCAATATGAAAGTATCTCAGTTTACATCTAAAGAAAATGTTGAAGAGCGAGAGATATTAAAAAGAGAGTTTGCAGATGGTGATACTCTTCAAGCCTTAATTGCGATTAAATGTCTTGACGAGGGTGTAAATATTCCCAAAATAAAAGTCGCATTTATATTAGCAAGTACTACTAACCCAAAAGAATACATTCAAAGGCGAGGCCGTGTGCTGAGATTAGCTGAAGGTAAGGAATATGCGGAAATTTATGACTTTATCACCCTTCCTCGTCCTCTTGATGATGTACCTTCACTCACAGTGGAGCAAATGAAAAAGGAATTGTCTTTAGTAAAGAACGAGTTGTGCAGAGCTGAGGAGTTTGCTCGAATTGCTATGAATATGGTTGAGGCTGAGTCAGTTTTAGATGAAATTAAAAAAGCTTACTCTATTAACGATAATCTGATTACTTTCGAGGAGGACTTTGATTATGGACAATAGTAATCCAACAATTATCAATGGTATTGAAATTGATACCGAAAAGGCACAAAAAATGCTGACAAAATTGATTATGATAGAAAAGAAAAACATCAAAACAAAGCAGTATAATGATGGCGAAATGGTAAAGATTATTAAGAAGATGATTGAGGAGGAAGTGCAATGCTATTAAGAACATTAAAGCTGAAAGACTTCCGACAGTTTAAAGGCGAACAGACTATATCTTTTGCTACTGACCCTGTAAAAAACGTTACAGTGATTATGGGTGAAAATGGATCGGGTAAAACTACTCTTGCACAGGCTTTTACCTGGTGCTTATATGGTGATACTTATTTTGACGATAAATCGATGCTTTGTAAAGCTACTGCACAAGCAATGCTTCCGAATACAGAAGAAACCGTTAGAGTAGAATTGAGTTTAATGCATAGTGGTATAGAATACACTCTTATTCGTGAACAACGTTATACAAAAGACGGAACCGGAAATTTAAAGCGACCTTATAATACTATATTTAAGATAGCCTATAAAAATAGTGATGGTCAGCGTGAATTTGTAAGAGATTTAGAAACCGATATACGAATGAAAGAAATCTTGCCTAAAGAGCTTTCTAAATATTTCTTTTTCGATGGTGAACGTATTGGGAATATGAGTAAGGAAATTCGAAAAGGTAAGAGTCAAGAATTTGCCCAAGCAGTTAGGGGGTTATTAGGGCTAAGTGCGTTTACTGCCGCGTTAGATCATTTGAAAGGGCGTGCTCCTAAAGTATCTGTTATTCGTAGTTATGATGAGAGCTATGACTCTAAAAGCGATAGTAAGATTGCCCAGTACACAAAAGAAATTGAAGAATGCGACGAGAAAATTGCAGGTATTGAAAAACGGTTAGAAGAAATCGAAAATGAAGAAAGCATTGCCCAAGAGAAATGTAACGATTTGAGTGAAAAAATTAAGGCCAATGCAGATAGTGAGCGCTTAGCCAAAGAAAAAGAGCGCCTAAGTCAAAAATTACAAGGGTTAGTGCAGTCTAAGGTCTCAAATACTGCTTCACTCCTAAAATCTTTTAATAAAGATGCGTCTGCTTATTTTGCTAAGAAGCTAATGAAAGATGCTCTGCAGCAGCTATCGGAAGCAGATAAATTAGACAAGGGTATCCCTGATATTCATGCAAGAACTATTGAATTTTTAATTAAACGTGGAATATGTCTTTGTGGAAGTAAAATTGAGGTGGGTAATGACGCCTATAAGGAATTAAACAAGATGTTGGAGTTTATACCGCCACAATCAATTGGTGCTTTGATATGTCAGTTTGTAAGAGAATGTGAGTTAAAATGCAAAAGTTCAGATAGTATGTTTGACGATGTTTCTAATAAATATTCCATGATCAGAGACTTTGAGAACACCTATACAGAAGTTAAAAATGAAATCAAGCTCATTGAAGAGAAACTACAAGGAATGGAAAAAGTGGGAGAACTTCAAAAAGACTTAATGAAATATGAAAAAGCATTAAGGCAACTTCGTGAAGAAAGGGATAATTTAAATCGTCAAAAAGGTAGTTTGGAAACAACAAAAGAGCGGCGCATTACGGAAAGAAAAGAATTGACTCTGATAGATGCAAATAATAGAAAAATAGAAGTTTACAAAGCTTACGCCCAATATATGTATGATGTATTAGACACGCTTTATAAGGAAAAAGAAGCTGAGACAAGAGCAGAGCTTGAGAAAACTGTAAATGAAATCTTTAGAAGCATTTATAACGGTGGATTTTCGCTTTCAATTGATGAAAAATACAATATTCAAATTGTTGTCAACGATTTTGAGGGTTTTAATGAAGATATCGAAACATCGACGGCACAAAGTATCTCAGTTATTTTTGCTTTCATTTCAGGAGTCATAAAAATGGCCCGTCAAAGCAGAAATCCCGAAAATGAAAATGAGATGTTGGTTTCTGAACCGTACCCTCTGGTTATGGATGCCCCTTTGTCAGCATTTGATAAGAAAAGGATCAAAACTGTTTGTGATATACTACCCAAAGTCGCTGAACAGGTTATAATTTTTATTAAAGATACAGACGGTGAAATTGCTGAAATAAACATGGGTGAAAAAGTTGGTATGCGTTACTTATTCAACAAAAAGAATGAGTTTGAAACATATTTATTAACGAGGTGATAGAAGTGTTTGATAAAGAATATTCTTTCAGAGGTATACACGCAGAAAGAGTTATTAAACTTACAGCTAAATTTGATGGAGATAATCAATTATTTGCAAGGAACCTTGATGTTTACATGGTTGCACCCATTATAGGCTTTTTATATGGTCGCAAGGCTGATTTAGACAAAGGTACGGAAACCACCAAAATATTTCCGGATATTCTGATACGTGAACAACTAAATCTCAATTTTAATTATAGGCTGATAATGCTTTTAGATAAGGAAAATGAGCCAAATTTTGACGAACGTATGAATAAGGCGTTTCGATATTATGGTAGTGAAAAGGCGCAGTGTGATGAGCAATTATATGAACAGTATGTACGTGGTGGTGTTGATGTATTATATGAAAAACTCATTGAAACTGCTAGTAACAGTGATGATTACCTAAAAAATCTCTATGATTTTTTAGAAGAATTTGATGAGCGTTATAACCAAGCTATTAGCACTGATAGTATCTTGGATCTATGCCATTTAGCAAGAAGTTAAAGCTATGGCAAGTATATCTCTTCATCAGGAGATAATTGAAAAACTACATAAAGCCTATAATATCAAAGGATACCTTACTGAGGAAAGTGTTTATGATGCAATTATAGAGTACAATTTACCTTTGGATGAAGTGGAGTATCTATGTGATCATCTTCTTTCTATGGGTGTGATAATATGTGATGCTTCTATTGAAAATTCGGATGATGACGAAGATGATTATGATCGTAGCCAAACCGATTACGATAAGCTATTTCAAGAGGTTGTGGAGATTGATAAGAGTTTAGCTCCATTTATAAACGAGATACGTAAAATAAGGCCTCCACAACGTAGGGAATTGCAGAATTTAATGCCACATGCTAAGAGTGATAATCATTATGCAAAGCAGCGCATTATTGAAATGTATTTACGAACAGTTGTCAGAATCGCTTTGTGGCATCATAAAAAGTATAAAATCCCTTTGGCTGATACTATACAAGATGGATGTGTAGGTTTAGTCATTGCTTTAGATAAGTATGATGTTGGTAGGCAAGATGAATTTATAACTTATGCTTCCTTGTGGATATGGCAAAATATAATTCGAGCTGCTCCGACATTAAATCCACTGATGTACATACCTGTTAATGTAAAGAACAAATTTTTCAGTATATATGACATACTTGAAAAGTGTTATCATTGCTATAAATGCGACTGTAATAAGATTTGTTCAGAGGTGTTAAAGGCAGTATCAGAAATATTTGGCTGTAATGAAGATGAAGCGGAAGAATATATTAATTATCTTAACCCCTTTGAGAGTATTGAAGAATTAATAGAAAAAGATGAGTCTTTATTTTATGATAATTTTGCTGCTGAAGAACAAATAATTACCAATTTTTTTAAAAAAGAATTAGAAAATACTATTAAGAAAATATTGCAAACATTAAAATCTCGAGAAAAAAAAGTTATTTTACTGCGGTATGGATTTGTTGACGGAAAAGAATGGACATTGGAAAAGATCGGAAATGAATTTGGATTGACAAGAGAGCGCGTTAGGCAAATAGAAAAGATGGCTTTAAAGAAACTACTGCATTTAAACAAAAGTGAAATATTAGAATCTTTTATAAAATAGTATATATATTTTTAATTTTTATTTTTATTCTTAACCTTCTAAATTTATAGTATAATGAAGAATAAGAGGTTAGAGATGGAAGCAGCGTAAAGATCGTATAGTAAAGGTTAAGTGCATTGGACCTTGCTGAAGAATTCGGTAGTGTCTCCCCCTATTAGTCAAGAAAGTTAGAATATTCTATTTAATGAGAAACCAGCCATGAGCCCCTCGGTAAACAAAAAGATGGTGGTTTTTTAGAAGATACTCTCGGCTCAAACAGGGAGAATAGTTGCGAAACCAAGAAGTTCTCACTATGCGGCGACTTTTATGTGTATTCCTAAGCTTCATTGCTTACATTTTTTAAAGTCCCCTTGAGGAACATCTCTATGGTTTCCCAGGGACATCTGCCCTGGTTTCTATACCCAAGGTGTGGCCTCTCATAGTTATACTCTT
>JAGODU010000336.1 GCA_017998095.1 Prolixibacteraceae bacterium
GCATTTACCCCTGAAAAGCAAATAAGGAAAAGAGCAATCAGATTTATATTTTTCATTTTGCTACCAACTTATTGGGATTCTATATCCCTGGGAAGAAAATAATGTATTTTCGGAATAATAATATTTTGCAGTTCGGCCATGAATCGTTTTAAGCTTTTCACAGGTTTCATAGTTGTAAAACTCGAGATTGCCATTAGAGTAGTCGTAAAGCAATAACAGCTTCTGGGGGGAATACACATCCTCCAGAAAGTGCTTTGCCGCCGGAATTGAATTTATTACCTGGTTGCTACTTATACTTCTGATTTCGGCAGAGACTGAATTTTTGACTATTATCTTATCCGGCTGCCCGGGTATTAGCTTATACTCTAGGGCGGGGAGTGTCCAGATTTTTGTTACCTGTCCATTGATGATTTCGTAACAATCGAGGACCTCATGATATGCATCAAAGTTAAATATATGTTTATCGTCCTCAGAAATTGTCAAATCACTGATACCGGTGATATTCAGATATATTCCCTGGACAAAATTATTATAATCATACATCGTAAGTGATCCGGATGCCCTGCCAATTCCATTGTTTGTCAACGACAGATTGCTATTAAGTTTGTTAAAGGCCGGGACAGTATTAATCATAAGTGACGGTGGGCTAATATATTCCGTATTTGAACCGAAAAACAATTTATCAAAATTCGGAGAAAGAACGTATTCCGGATAGTGAGTCGGATGAGGAATAGTTGTTTCAATCTGACCTGAAAGTGGGCTGTATTTGTATAAATTTGACCTGTCCGTGAATAAGATGTAGCCATTTACCTGGTTCTTCATGGCGCTTTTAAACTCAATAAACTCCTCGCCCACAATACATTTTGTCGCTGAATACAAGTTATACATATTTCCGTTTTCGACTTTGGCATTTCGGGAAATGACTTTGAGATTGAACGTTGATTCCTGGCTGAGAATGCCAAAATTACCTGATAATGTTGTTGTATTTATATTCAGGATATCAATTTGTGACTGGTTATTAATAATTAATACATACTTCACAAATGCTTTGGGATATTTGCATTTATTCCAGCTAAGTTCAACATGATTATCGTATTTCCATTCAGCTTTAAATTCAGGGTACTCATCACTATAGACAACTTTCTCACTGCTGGCGGTTTTAAAAATCGGAGATTCAACCCTCACAAAGTATTCTGACCGCCCTCCTACAAAAGTCGAATCATAGAAATAAGTCTTATTTCTATCTGTCACAACTTCCACGACCTTGGGGAGGCTGGAATTACCGAATTCTGTTATAACAGTTTTCACAACTTTGTAGCATCCGAAATTTATCTTCGAATATTTTTCCCATTCAATTTTTACCATGCCACTATCATTAAATATTCTTGTAATCTGAACCGGCGTTGGCGTTGATTTATCAACTACCAGTCTCCAGGATAAATGATAAATAAAACCTTCAGCGCCTAATAAATCGGCCAGACTGCCTGAGGTTGTGCTGGTCACCAATACCACGTTAAGGATATACTCACCGTCGGTATAGTCTTTGCAATCTAGAAAGAATTCATTTATTTTATCCTTGTAGGTTGTTATTTCCGTAGTGTCCATAAAAACCCTGACATCATAAAACGTTAAACCATCGGTCAGGGTATTACAACTAAAATGGGTAATGCCGGTAAGGTAATATACTGAATCGTTGGGGCTTAAGCTGATATTTAAAGTATTTGGATCTACCTGTGCGACTTCCCGGTAATACTCCTCTTCCAATGGATATTCACAGGATTGAAACATTAGAACTAACAGTAGATAAGATAATGACATTATAAGCTTTTTCATTCTTTCATGTTTTAAATATGGTTATTTGTTCTTGATATCGGAAAAGAATAAATAACAAATAATCAGATTGTCAGACCGGTTTAATATATTTTTTCAAAAATAGAAATTTTTCAATAGAACAGGTAAGTATTTGGAAGAGTATTTTGAGATAGAGGTTGAGGTAAATGTTTTGGTTTAGGACAAAAAATTAGTTTCCCGCCGTGGCGGGGCCAACCCGGGGATCATGCACAAAAGTTGTGGAGCAAAGAGTTAATAGAGATCTTTGCAGAAACTAATTTTTTGCCATGGACGACTCTTTCAAGGTGCTTTTAAAACTTATCTTACCAGATTCTGTAGAAGATTATTTTGAATTAACCCATCATAAAAAAGAAGGTGAGAACCTTCATATTTATCTCAAAGAGTTGAACACCAAACCCGATGAGTATCGAGGCAATAAGCTTATTTCCAAAGGTTTTTTCGATGAAGTGACTATCCAGGATTTTCCTATCAGGGGATATAATGTATTTCTTCATATAACACGACGACGCTGGCTCAATGAAGATACGGGCAAAGTAGTTTTCAGAGACTGGGATCTTGTAGCTAAGGGGACGCGAATCACAAAGGATTTTGCTGCTTTTTTAAAAGAAATCGGCCGATACCCAGGCTCATAGCATTCAAACCATAGGGTCGTTTTATGGAGTGCCAGGCAAGAAGTTGCAACGTTATTATCGCAACAAATTGAGCGATTTCAGTCAATGGGAACACTGCAAAGATGCAAGTAAGGGTTTGATCTTTCCAGAGAATCTGGGGCCATATCTTTCGATTGACGAAACCTCCTTATCTCAGGGTGAACTTTATACCATCATCACCAATAAATCAGCCAAAGGCAAGAAAGGTGCACTGGTAGCTATTCTGGAAGGCACCAACTCCGAAACAATCATTCCGTTGCTGTCTCAACTTCCGGCAAAAGAACGCAATAAGGTGATTGAGGTTACCTTGGATTTGGCCGGGAACATGAATCTTATCGTGCGAAAGTGTTTCCCCAAAGCGACTATTGTTATTGACAGATTCCATGTCCAGCAATTAGCAACAGAAGCCCTTCAGGAAATACGCATTAAACACCGGTGGGAAGCATTGGATCAGGAGAATGACGCTATTGAGAAAGCAAAAATGTACAAACAGATATTTATTCCAGAAGTGTTACCCAACGGAGATACCCTTAAGCAACTTCTTGCCAGAAGCAGATACTTGCTTTATAAAAGTGAGCAGAACTGGACCCAACAACAGGCTGACAGAGCGGCAATACTATTTGAACGCTTCCCTGATATCAAATTGGCTTATGAATTAACCCAAAGCTTATCAAGAATATACACTTCCACAACTGAGAAAATCTATGCATATACCAGACTCGCTAAATGGCATGAAAAGGTCGAAAAAGCAGGATTTAAAGCCTTTAACACGATCTCCAAGACAATAATGAATCATTATAGGAAAATCCTCAACTACTTCGATAACCGAAG
>JAGODU010000338.1 GCA_017998095.1 Prolixibacteraceae bacterium
AGCATTTTTAATGCTTCCTCTCTATATATTACATAAGTGTTATTGCTAAAATCCTACTTATAAAAGCATAAAAGTTGTCCAGTATTATATATAGACATGCTCATAACTTAGAAGTATTGAATATGATCTTTGGGGCTAGTATAATGAATGTGTATGGCGTATTCAAAACTTATATTCATTAAACTAGGAGGAAACATATGATTTATGGTTATTGCCGGGTAAGCACAAAAGGTCAAACCGATGGTAATAGTTTTGAGCAGCAGGAAAAGGAAATATTAGAACGATATAATAATGCAGAAATTCTGAAGGAACAGTTTACTGGTACAACTACTAATAGACCTGTCTTTACAGAATTAGTTTCAAAACTTCAAAAGGGCGATATGCTTGTTGTTACTAAATTGGACAGGTTTTGCAGATCAACTAGGGAAGGCCTAACGATGATTGAATTACTGCAGGAAAAAGGGGTAAAGATTCATATCTTGAACATGGGATTAATAGAGGATACTCCTATGGGAAGATTGATAGTAACAAACCTGCTTGCTTTTGCTGAGTTTGAGAGGAATATGATAATAGAACGCACACAAAGCGGTAAGGCAATAGCAAAGACAAAAGCGGGCTTCAAGGAAGGTAGACCCAAGAAGTTTACACCAACACAAATCAAGATGGCGTTAGAACTACTTGAAAACTACTCGTATACGGAAGTTTCCGCTATGACTAAAATAAGCAAAGCTACACTTGTAAGAGAAATGCAACGAAGCAGATTGTTATAATGAGATATAAAAGCGCTTAAATTTGTAGGCAATGTTATTGGTTTTGCTTAGATGGCTGAAAATTTGTATGTTGTAATATAAAAGCATAAGCAGACATTGCCCAATTAATAACGTATACCATCTATTCTAAAGGTAGATGGTATTTATACTTGCATGGACAGTATTCAACTTCCACATGGATATGCATTGTCATAATATATTTAGAAATGTTCTTAGCAAATATATATGCCATTCAAGTAAAATATATAATAATGTAATATTCATACAATTAATGGAAGGTACTTGCTTAAATATGTAGAACTAATAATATGCCAGTAAAGTTATGTCAATAATGGAAAGTTAATGTAGATTGGAACCTTGTAAACAAAATCGGATTAGAAAGGATGGAAATGTTTATATGATTTCGAAAGGTAAGTGGTATAGAGAACTCTTTGACAGAGCGACAATAGCACTAGAGCAAAAATTTTTTTTAGAAGCAACATGGATTGTATATTCTATAATTGATGATAGAATAAAATCAGCTTTGAAGAATTTGTCTATCCCTCTTAATTATAAAGATATGTTAGGAAGCAACCTTCAAAAATTATATAACTGCACATCACCAGAATTAAAACAAGCGGGATTTGATAATGTGTTTTATGATAGAATCAAGAACTGGATAGATAAGCGGAATAAACTTATGCATGACTTGGGTGACGAACAATCATTACGAACTGACTACGAAAGTCAAATCGAACAAATAGCAAGTGAGGGTCTGGTGCTAGCGAAAGATGTTTCTTCTTTTGTTATGAGACTAAAAATAAGATTAGATAAAAAGTCATAAGCGTATTACTGCTATTATTCTGAAAGATACGATGCCAAGCACGCCAGATACACAGTTATAATTGAGCTATTCACAATAACTGCTTAATTGTTGTGCCTGCACTTATAGTCGGTATTAAGATCCATTTTTCACTCATTATCAGTGGGTGATAAATCGTGAATAATGGCTTTTGTATAAAGGGTTAATGAATGAGCAGTATATTTACTTAAATGACATAATTCCACATATTTTCCATTTTCACTTATTTAATTAGCTAGTGCTATGATATAATTAACTTGTGGACTAGCAATAAAAAGAGGTGAAAATAATGCACGAGTATTGTGTGATTGGGCATCCCAGAGAAAAGATTATTTTTATTATGGCATTCATATCAATAACATTAGCACCTATTGTTTCGACAATTGTTCAGACCAGCTTCCAAACCTATTTTCACATCGTTGTAGCCTTGACATTAAGCAGCTCTTCGGTTTTCGCTTTTTTATACTTTTTATTTAATAAATACCTATGGCGCATAAGTATATTCAAGAAGATGTATTCATTCCCTGACTTTAATGGTAGGTGGGAATGCAAAGGAAAATCCTTTAATAAAGAGTTGAATATAGAGTTCGAATGGACGGGAACCGTAGTCATCACTCAGACCTGGGATAAGATACTAATATCTCTACAAACAGGGAATTCATCTTCAAGATCTATAAGTGTTATATCAGGTATAAAGTACTATCCAGGCTTAGGATATAAGCTATCCTATCATTATGAAAATATACCAATGCCAACTGCTACAGACTTAAAAAAGCATGAAGGTTTCTGTAGTTTAGTATTTAATGAGAACTTTGAACTAGCTGACGGCTTTTATTTCAACAATAACAAAGAAAGACAAACCTATGGGGAAATGAAATTGATGAAAGGAGCTTAAGATGGCTAAACTGAATTATACTAGTAGACTTTCAAACCTTAAGGGCAGAAGGCAGGACGTTGAAATCTTAAAAAAAGCTTTTGATTTGGACTATACAAAAAGACTAAATGAATCCTATGAATACCTCAGTGAAACAGATGCAATTAAATACGCAGTTGGTGCTATGCTCCCTGTGGATAATATTTACACGCAAAATACTATTACTGAGGGTAACAGAGTAAAAAATCAACTAGAAAAGGGACTTCCTTCAAAACATCGAGTTGAGTTTCGCTACCAGGGCTCTGTAACAAATAACACTCATATCAAAGCACATAGCGATATTGACCTGCTAACCTTACATGGAGCATTCTACCGGTTAGAACATCCACTAAAACCAACTTCTGTTTATCAAGGTGATCCGTTACAAGATTTAATCAATCTTCGTTCTGATTGTTATGTTGTATTAAGTGAAGCTTTTCCAGCTGTAGATATTGATAACAAAGGAGCCAAATGTATCAGCCTTAGCGGCGGCTCTCTAAGAAGAAAGATTGATGTTGTACCCTCTTGTTGGTTAAACACTCCTAAATATGCTGAAACAGGTATTGATTACTATAGAGCAGTTGAAATTCTTGATTTACACGATAAAAAGCTAATCAAGAATACGCCATTTTTACATAACAAACTTCTTGAAATTAGAGATGCCTCCACTAAGGTGTTTTTGGCAAGTACAAAACCGAGCACACCGGAACTTAATTTTCCGAGCACCCCTATCCCATTATTGGGATTTCATGGTTGAGTGGGTCAGCCTGTAGCTCTGACCTTTAAAAACAAGCAAATG
>JAGODU010000337.1 GCA_017998095.1 Prolixibacteraceae bacterium
GGAGTTCAACTTAGGGATTTACAAAAACAAGTAAATTTTTGACTGACTCTCTTCAAGCGGAGGCTCGAAAGTAAAGACTGCACCGAAGGATAAAACCTTTAGTGCAGTCTTTATTTTATACTTATACTTCAAACCAATTATATCAAGCACGATACAACGGACTAGTTGACAGCTTTTACCTTGACAAGCCAGAAATACTGTGGTTATCGAAGAAATATCCGACCGGTAGACAAGGCTCAGTACGATGGATGTCTTCACCGGCATCCTGCGCAAGCAAGATAACCTTCTAACTGATTTTGACGAAAAGCTGTGATACAGCCTCGTGGAATACGTGACAATTTATAATAATATGATGTACGGTAACCTTTTATAGATAGCTCAAAAAATTCAGGCATAAGTTATTGTAAAAAAACTCCCCCACTACTGATTTTCAAACACTCGGCGGGGAGTTTTTAGCCTCTGGATTAAAAGCTGTTTTTTATTTTGAAAAAGTACATATTTACAGGATTGTAAATACGTTGTCGAGTTTTCCATGAGTCAAAAAAATACGTATTAAATGCCTTCATGCTGATAAACACCAATTCTGGATTGCTATCCATCAGAAATTTACAGTTATCATTCATATCTGGCCCACCATATTCAATTATGCACAAATATTTGTCACCCGTAAAGTTGCACTGATTATATTTTTCCACATCTGCTCTTACCTCATCACCTTTTTCTGAAAACCAAATTTTAAATTCAACAAGTGAATTAACGCTATTATCAGCATTTAGAATTCCCATATCAGCTTTTAAACTATTGTTATTCGGATACGGATGTTCCCATGATACTGTATATGGAAAGCTGTCTTTCATCAATTGCTTAAAAACTAAATACACCATTGTTGTTTCATAAAGGCAACAGATACCATTATGTTGCTGTGCATATAAAGGATCATTATTAGCAAATAACTTTCTTAATTCTCTATCTTCACCAATGATAGCTTTACACATTGATGAGAAAAACATTCTTTCTTCTTTATTATCCATATTTGACACCTCCTCTGCCTTTATAAACGCATGTCACCTTTGTTCTTGTCAAGCAAGAGACTCCATCAAATTGCACTTCATGAAACATTTTAGTAAGATATGTAGCAGTAATTGATGACGAGCCAGCCTTTATAATCATCCCCACTACCGGCTTTCGTTGTTCGTATATTGAGAGTTCCATTTTGAGCATTCCAGATTAAATCTTTTAATTCTCCACCAGTTCCAATATCAACAATATTAGGTTCATAGTCAACAAAATTCGACTGTCTAATTAATTGATACACGTTTGCTGTGCTTTCCTCCAGCAGAAATCCAGCAGCAACAATTTTCCCATCAACAACAGCGAAATATTTGTTGTTTCTTCCGGTCGATTCCTTAGGTACAAAAATGCAATAAATTTCATTGCCAGAAGGTTCATAACACTTAAGATAAGGCAAAACAGTCTCTTTCGGATAAGTTAATACGAGACCACCAGTATATTTTGCATCTTCAGCGATTTTGTCAATCTCAACACCGATATAATCCAAGATAACATCCACTTGACTTTTTATATTATTTCCCCCTTCTCTATTGGGATCTTCATACGAAACGGACTTTCCGTATAATTCAAAAGAATCTACTATACTATTAATATCTTCCTGCATTTTTAAATATTCATCAGAAAGCTCATTATTATCTACATCAAATTGGACATCTGTTGGAAAAGTTATGAAAAAATATTTATCGTCTGCAGAACCTAAGAATTTATAGTCAGGGTAAGATTCCCATTCACCCACCTCACTTGTTCCAACAATATTAAACAAATTTCCTGTTGAATTTATATCATAAATGGCTTTTGAATAGAAAGATATACCTTGCTCGAAATCTTTTATAGTAAATTTTCCTTCCCAAGATTCGGGAATTACAAAACCAAATTCTTCTGTTTGGTATTTATTTTCATTTTGTTGTTCTGTGGTACTTTGCTGTTTTGCAGTGTATTGTTTGCTATCGGTTTCCCATTGAGCACAGCCACCTAAGCTCGTAATTAATATTAATAATAATAATATCGTTACTCTTAACTTTATCTTCATCACATTTCCTATATGGTATACTAAAAAGCCAAATCCCATACTTCTCCTTTCTGCTATCGGTTCATCTTTTCTACACCAAGTTAATTCCAATTTATTTGCCATCGTCATTTCCCCCATCTTGCACCCCATCAGGTACAAATTCTAAAATATCATCAACCTTGCAGTCTAAGACTTTGCAAATTGTCTCTATGCTTTCCAAAGACACATAGCTATTGCGTTTCAAACGGGTTAATATATTGCCGGAAATCTGGCTCTGCGTTGTAATTCAACATTGGATATGTCTTTTTCAATCATTAAGTGAAATAACTTTTTATAACTGACACCCATTCCGCACCTCCATGTGTTTTATGGTATAATATGTATATATTATCACTCAAAAGTGATAATTACAATATGAAGATGTAAATTTCACAGTCATCAGCCTACCAGAACGGTACTCGAGCATATCACACCCTTATAACACTAAATGGATAATGAAAATGAGGAAAATGAGTTGCTATTATCCTTTTATAGAGCAATATATGTAGTGAAGGAGATGCTGCTATGAGCAGGGATTGGACAGAAGAAGAATTGCAAACTGCAAGCAAAGCTATGAAATCAGCCGGGCATTTAGGTTATGAAGAGTTATGCGAGCAGTTGAACAAGACTATCTTCACAGCCTTCTGCAAGGACGCAGATAATAACCTTATAAAAATCAGTGGCCCATATAACTGCAAAGAAGAATTAGAAAAGCAATTGCAGGAGCATTTGAGCCACTTAAAAGTAATCACAGTACTATCCGAGGCGGATATTGCTTTTATCAAGGAGAGTCTCGAATAAGCCATCTCAAACAAAAAAGACCTCGTTACTATACCCACACCGGGCAAGGTAGCGAGGCAATTTATTCTTTATTTCCTGCTTCAGTGGCCTTCTTCCGAGCATAGCTGGCTCGTCTGTTTCTACGATTACGCTCAGCTTGGCAATCCCAACTGTCACAATATAGTTGACGGCTTGAATGCCGTACAAAATATTTGCCACAAGCAAGGCAGGAAAGTATGGAGGCTTGCGAATATATATATCCTGGATCTGTATCAATCGGCGGTGCAACGTCAGCTACCATTCTGGAAAAGGTGTACCAACAAATATCAAATACCGATTGAATGTCAGCTCCATACATCACTTTCCCGGTTTTCTTATCTAATTTTAGCCTCATTCGGAAGTCCGGAAACATATCAATCACTTG
>JAGODU010000339.1 GCA_017998095.1 Prolixibacteraceae bacterium
CATAGGGTTGATCTTTTTTTGTCCCTTGAAGCCCTCCATCGTGCCGGAAGAAGGGAGTAGCCGCAAAATCGGAGAATGTGAAGTCTTTAAATATGCTCACATCTTCCGGAAGAATAGGAACGTCCTTAAAATGCCGTTCTTTGGGGGTAGGGAAGTAAAGCCGTCCATTGCCTAAGTCTATATTGCTTTCCTTCAATCCGATCATTTCAGCCGGCCTGATCGAGATATAAGTGGCAAGCCATTTTATACCCAGGTAAACCTTTACCGGAGCGATCCGCTTTAATTCATCAATGATGGCATGCTGAGTTTCCTTATCTACAGTTTTGCGGTATCCCAATTGATACTCAACAACCGGAAATTCCGGGAAATCAAAAATTTCTTGCCTCCGTTTCATCCATCGGTAAAAAACTTTGAGGGTTCCGATAATATTATTTTTGGTTTTGTCGGAAAGGGTGAGCGTTTTTAAGAAGTCCTCAAAATCTCCGCATTTTAAATCTTTGACGTTTCTGTTCTTAAAATAACTTTGTGCGTGTCGGATATGAGGGCGCATATTGTGGGCGGTCTTTGGCTTTGCATATTCAAGAAACTTCTCTGACATATTTATGAAACCAAGCGGATTGTCACGCTTGTAATCCCGTTCATCATAAGTTTGTTCATCAGTCTTAAACCGGAACCCGTTTAATAATCGGAAGGCCGCATCATATGATTTTGTTCTTTTGTGAATCTTGCCGAATATGACGCTAAACCGGCTTGCATGAATTGCCTTGTGTTCAGAACAGACAAGGCCGTTGATATGATTATCAACGAACTTGCCCCCGCAAATTGGACATCTTTGCTCGGAATATATGCCGCCCTTCATACAAAGCACACCTCCCGTTTGATGAGGGAAGGGTAACATATTTCTTTCGGCGGTCAATGTCATTTTTTAGTTGCCCCAAAATCGACAGAAGCTTTAGTCTCTCATATAGACTAGATCGGCCCACGCCGCGGCATTATTGATTTGCCGTGACCGTTCACGAACAGCTTTATGAATGTCTTGATATTTTTTTATTGAAACAACCCGAACAACAGAGGCCAAAAGTTCTAATGTTTCATCATTTGTTAATTTAGATGTGAGGCCTCTATTGTTGTCATAAGATATTCCGGCTCTTTCTTTCCATTTCGGCCAGGGGAATTCACAGATGGCTGCTATACGATATCCAGCAATATCAAGCTCCACATATGTTTTTACCCCACAATTAGCGATTATTGCCCGATAGTTGACCTCCCGTTTTTCAACTTCAATCAACTTTTCCAGTTTTATAACTTCTTTTTCTCCGTCAGAATTTGATAATTTACTTTGTTTGTCGAAGTAAACTACGCATTCTCGATAGTTCATTTTTTCAATTTCTTCTTCCGTGGGTTCTCTTTTTCCCTGAAAACCCTTTTCGGAGCTGTTCATTCTTTTGATTTTCTCTTTATTGTTATTTAAAATATCTTCCGGAAGCCGCCCTTGATATTCTTTCCCTTTTTCAAAGTAACCCTTGTCCGCATAGTAACCGGTCATTTGCCGGAAATGATCTTCATTACGAAAGTATGTTTCTTTAACGATCTTTGCTATTTTCCAACTATCACGCAGGAAATCGCCGCCAATCATACCGGCAGAACCTTTTTGCGGTGTCTGAATAAATACGTGATAGTGAGGAAATCCGTTTTTGTGAAATTCAAGGAACCACGCCCAGCGGAGAATATCGATCGGCTTATATTTCCAGACCCACCGGGCACCGATTTTAACCTTTACACCATGCCGCAGCCTTCTGATAAATTCGCCAACCAACCTCCTTTTTCTTATGTCCGCTAGTGCCGCCGCCGGACTTTCGTATAACTCAGGATCAACGGTAAGAATGACATGTCTTGTCGATTGCCAGTCAAACGGAGAAAATATTTCAACTATTCGATTATGATAACGTGGTGACCGAAAACACGGAGGACACCACACCGATTTGCATGAGCACTTTTTTCCTACAACTGGAATTATTGACTTTTCATCTATCCACAGTTGGTCTGATTTAAAAGCAAGAATAGGGGAGAAAGCGGAAGATATCGCCTCTGACCTGAATTTGAATTCCTGTTGGCCGATATCGCTTTCATTAGATGGATCATTTAGCGACAAAAACCCGCTGGCTCGCAGGAACGGCCCCGGGTTTTTGTCGCTGTAGCCCTCTTTTGATAATAAATACGTTTTACTAAATGGTAAACATGAATCCGAACTTAACATAAAAAGCCTCCTGAAATTATTTCTTCCAGAAGGCTTTAGTTGACACAGGGGGATATGATGTTATAATTCACATCAGATCACTTCTGACGCATGATGCCGCTAAGCTAATGCCCTCTTAGAATGTGATTTAGAAAGTCCAATCATGTTCCAGCATGGTTGGGCTTTCGTTTATTATTTATTTCCTTTTTTCTTTTGCATAACTTCTATTTTTTTAAATAACTCGTCATATGCTTTTTTCTGAATCTGCAAGTATTCTTCTCGCGTTTTATCCTTGTAATATCTGTCCATTACTAAAACAATCATTTCATCCAACAGCTGACATGCAAGGTTTGATTTTTTTAATTTCCACATTTTTGCAAGGTGTTCTAATCTTGCCATTGAATTTACATCTAAGCGCATCATCAAGGGGAAACTGTAAGAGCCGCTACCTCCGGCAGCATTAATTTCTTTTATATCAATAAATTCATCAATACGTTTTTCTTGTGCTGATTTCTGTTCCACATCAAAATTTTTTTCTGCTTTAATCATCTCTTTTTTTGTCATGGTCATAACTCCTTATTTACAATTAATTTGTAATCAATTTGATTACACTATAGTACAATAAATTTTAAATGCAAGCTTTTTTTTAGGGCTATTCTGACTCCGATTTACCCCATGAATGACGCTATAAAATGCCGACACTCGCTTGCTCCGGCCCGGTCGCTCTACCGGCGCCGCCCGGAGCGCGCTTATGTAATTTTGTGTTGTTTTCTTTAAACTGGATAAATTTCTTACGATATTCCAAGTTGGCTCAAGCAGGCTATTAACACAAAATACCAAGTGGCAAGAATTCATTATGCCCGATAATGAAGTGTTTTTTTCTTTGCATTATTTTTAGTAAAGAGTAATATTTCTTATATCATTGGAAAAAACCAAGTTGGTATATTAATTGTTGGGCTATACCAAGGATTTATAAATATGACATTTCCTATTCTTGAATACGACTCAACTCGTATAGCTTTTATTGAACCTTCAAAGGTCATCAAACCTCTGGACATGCCTGAGCTTTGTGTAA
>JAGODU010000097.1 GCA_017998095.1 Prolixibacteraceae bacterium
TAAAAGGTGAATCGCTTAGAAAAAACAGAATAGAAAAAAAAGATTAATTTTGATGTACAAGTCCGTCTTCGAAAAGGTGGTACACTTTCCACCGGATTGAGTGGTACACTTTCACCGGATTATCCAGTTGAGTGACTTCAAGTTCACGGTTTACGGTCTTCGGTATTGTTACCGGTTGCTGGGGATGATAGACAAAGCGGTGAAGCTTCCATCGATCAAGCGGGAGAAGAGGCTGCCGGTGATGCTGAACCGGTCCGAATGCCGTGCCCTGTTCAAAGCCCCTGAGTTGTTAAAACACCGTGTACTGCTGTCGTTGATGTATCCTGCCGGACTCCGTGCAGGGGAAGTTTCGCGCCTGGAGCTGAAGGACATTGATTCGGAACGTATGATGATCCATATTCTCCCAACCAACGAGGTACTGAAAAGTAATTAAAATAATCTAAATCCACCACACGCCATGCTTAACGTCCATACGCTCATCTGGTCAGCTTTAGCGCCTGGTTAGGCCGCGCCCTGGGCAAGGGGGTGCGTACTGGATGGCAATGATCCCCCTTTCGTCAAATTTCAAGAGCGTGTCCCCCTAGTCCCCCTTCCGCCTTTTTTCCCGGGAGACACTGCTCCAGGAGCGGTATAAGCTGGGGAGTTTGCTATGGGACTGCTTCATTTCCAGTATACCCTGTGGGGCGCGAGCAGTTCGTCTTTAAGTTCCGGAATGGGGCCCAATACCCTGATGGGTTTCTGCCCTGCCGCGAAGACTGTGCGAGACGGCAAGTTCATCGTGGGGTTCCTCTTGTCGGCGCCGGTCAGTTCCCTCACTGTGATTTCCTCAACGCCATAGACTACGTTTCCGATGTTGGCCCAATAGATGTTTCCGGAACACATGGCGCATGGTTCGACCGTCGTCAGAAGAGTACATTTCCATAAGTAGTCGGGGTCGTACTTAACAAATGCCTGTCGAGCGATCACTGTTTCGGCATGGTCCATTAAACTCACGTTTCCCTGTTTCATCAGCACCGTCTCGCCATCCGGTGCCACAAGCACTGCGCCAAAGGGCGGGTGACCAGACTCCAGCGCTTCCTTGCCGGTCTCATTGGCAGTCCTCAGATGTTTGAGGACCTGCTGATGATTGAGGGGAAACCGCTCCAGGTCCGAAGAGGGTTTCCTGTCCCAGGATCCGTTCCCAACGCAGGCGCCCAGCGTGAATAGCAAGAGTGCGAGCGAAACTGTTATTGCGATATTCTTCATTTCAATGCCCTTCTCTCGTTTATTACTTCATGGGGGCACGTGGACGTAACCGTCTACCCCATGTTACACTTGAAATCTTCTCCTATGATGCGGCCTAACGAGTCGGTGCAGATTTCGTAGCGAATTGCGGGCGATTGTCCGTCCGCAGGACGCGGACAATCTGGCGAGATCTGAGGCCGCCTTACCACCTAAACCGCTATGGAATTTGCAGAGTGTTGCACTAAATCCCGACCCGGGCAGAGCCCGGGGCCGGGATAGCCTTTTTCTGCTGAATGTAGTATAAATGATTTTAACCCCAAAATCATTATACTATGAAAAATGCTACGCCTAAATTACGTAAAAAATTGTTCACCATTGTAGAACAGGCCTGCCATGAGATCCATGGATTTTCAAAACTATACCAGGAACTGCAGGACAAGGTTACCCTGAGCGGCCAGACGCTGAGTACCCTAACCGACTATGCACGCAAGCTGGCACATCTGAGCCTTCATTTCGGCAAACTTCCGCAGCATATCAGCGAGCGGGAGATCAACCGTTACCTGGCTTCACCGGCGCGCAAATCCACGAGTCCTTCGTTGAGTGACTTCAAGTTCACGGTTTACGGTCTAGCGTATGATGATCCATATTCGCCGGAGCAAATACAACAAGGACCGCTATGTACCCCTTTCGCCCCTGATTCTGGAAGGGTTACGCAAGTATTATTATGCCTGCCAGCCGGTACAGTATCTGTTCAATGGCAATGAAGCGGGCTCTCCGTTAAGTGTGCGGGGCATGCAACGGGCATTGCGGGAGTCGGTGAAGAAAGGTCATGACGCTGGAGGGGGTTGAGTTTCTTCGCCGTCTCAGTCAGCATATCTTGAATAAAGGATTTGTGCGCATCCGCCATTTCGGTTTTCTATCTGCAACCATCGGCCGATATTGCACCAGCTGCAATACAGCATGGGGGTAAAGATTGAACCAGATATAAAAAGGGAGTACTGGAAAGAGATCTGTCGTCGGAGACTTGAGTACGAACCGGATATCTGCCCCGAATGTGGCCAGTTGACGATGGTTACCATTGAACGGTTTCTGCCCGACAGAGGACCACCCCCTGGAAACCTGAATCAGCTTATTCATTCATCCCAGAATCAACATCAATGATGACAAACATGCCCGCATTCCGGACCCACTATCCTATGGCCCAAACTCACCATAAATGCCATTGGGGTCTTTCTTTAAAGCTGATTCCGGTGCTTGTATCGCCTGTTTCCTTTCAGAATTTCAAAGAACGGATGGCGTTGGGTGCGACTCTATAGCAATGTTTTTTGATTTAATCCCCATAATATAACCTCAATAGTCTGCGGGCTTTTCCCGCTTTCAGCGGGACAGGCTGTACAACACGGCTTCATGTTGGGTCATGAGGCATGACCACACGAAGCCTTACTTATTGTGCACAGTTTTTTATTTCATTATGTCTAGTCTTGCTATTTTCCAATAAATATATTCGCCTGCTAATTCTGCATCAGTTATCCAGGTCCCAGTGTTCAATTCAAATTCCCCAAAATCAATCACAACTGGATTAATTGATTTAATACAACCATATCCTTCATATTCCCAATCATTTTTTGACTTAACAAGCTTTATCTCTTTATTCTTGTTTTCAGAAAAAATCACGTTATTATCTATATCATCATCTAGGGAAGTGAGTTCAATGTCGACAATATCACCAACTGAAAAAAAATATCCGTAAGAAAAAGCTTCTATTAATCCACCTCTTTTACCTTTAAAGGTCACGGTACCTTCTGGAGGATTTTGTCCTAGAAACCAATCAGTTTTAATAATCTCTGTTTTCATTCAAAATTGTGCACAACGTTTGACAATATGGCCAGTGGCGGTTTGCGGGCTTCGTCATTATCCACAGTTACAAAATTTGATGCGGGGTACGAAGCTTCAAATACCTACTTCGCCCGCCATTGGCTATATTGCGTGTTGGCTGTAGTTGTTATTTTGTTTTGTTAATAATATCAAAATGTTTCAAAACTCTTAATGCTCTCAACGTATTCCATCTGCTGGGCTCTCCGACATTTTCCATGTCAAAATGAACATTTCCAGTATGTTTTGCCTGCAATGGCCACTTTTTATCAGACCGTTGTTTCTTAATCAGCACATCTAATGCATCGGTCATCCGCTCATCAAATCTAAACTTAGCAAATTGAAAATAGTCTAATGCCCTTAATATATCATATCTCCATCGGGATGGATACGACAACATAACCATTTTTTTATCAATTATCTCACCGGTTCTATGTGATTTATATAATCTGTGGGCAAGAATAAATTCATAGGATTCTTTTTCGATTTTTTTCAGTTCATCAAGTCTGTAACGATAACCCCATCTTGAATATTCATGTATCCCTTCAATCATTGATAAGGTTGAATGTAGTGAGCTATGCCTTGCACCTTGACGATTGAATTGACAATTAAATCCCCCGTCGGGTAGTTGCTGTGAAATTATGAAATCAATAATAGATTCTAAATCAGCTTCTCTCGACTCAAAATATGAGGCATAATTAAGGAACATTCCATTTATGCATACATCACTTTGCTTTATTGTTCCAGAAGGGTTAATTCCGCCATCAGTACCTTTATCTTTATCGATGATTTTGCGGATTGTTTCCTTTATCTCTCTTGTTTTGGTTGATATTTCAAGATGTCTTAAATCTAACAATGTATAGTGAGATGATGTCCATTTGGGTTGGTAAAATCCTAATCCCCAGTGACCGTTATTCTGGCGTAACGATAAAAAATTAGCTCCCCAACCTTCTTTTGAAATTCTTTCTTTTATTTCAGGTCTATCAGTATCTAATAAATCCCGATAGACTTGATACTGAATTGAAACATCACTATCTAATAACCAATCGATTGTTTTATTATCTATCATGCTGGTAAGGTTTTGTACAATTACAGCCAACGTTGTGCGCAGCGCCCTGGCCCGGGTTATGATTGCTCCATACGGGCGGGTGCGGCGCTCAATGGAATCATGTTTCCAATCAGTATTTCAAAAAGCACCCGCCCACATGGAGCAACTTGTTAAATAATCCCGGGCTGGGCGCTGCTTGTTTGTTAGGTGTAGTTAATTCATCTGCTTGATTATGCCTGTTTTATCTATTAAATAAAGTTCAAAAAGGTGATCAGTGTTTTCATACTTTAATCGCTCCTTTTCCCCGGACCCGACAATTATATAATTTCTAGATTTAGTGTCAAATATGATTTTGTGATTACTTTTCATTTTGAAATATTGCTTTGGAATTGGAGAGTAATCATTCTGAAAAATCAAATCTAATTTTATTCTTGAAAGAAAATTCCCATTTTTATCATATGTTGAAACTAGAATTATTGGATCACCATTTCCAGCATTTGTTGTATAGGAATACGAAATGATGCAATCGAATGTGTTGTTTTCATTCATCGCCAAAATATGACATTCGTATTGAGCTAGGTTAGTTATACTATATTGTCCTTTATAAGTTGAATCAATTAAATTCATTGATAAAAAATAGGATGTGTCAATAAGCGGAGCATTCTCCAAAATTGAGAACAATTCATTTTGGATATTCAATTTGCTATTCAAGCGATAATAGTTTTTTAAAGAATATTCCGCCTTAAAAGAACTATATAGCTTTAAATGTCCAATGTCCTGACAAATACCATTAATAATGAAAATATAGAGGATAACTATTGTGAGAGTGAATTTCATTTTTCTGAATTAATTACACCTAACGGTTGAGGTTAAACGCTGGCGGGCACTTCGGAATACGTCACTGTCAACCTGTGACAAAGTTTATTAAATGTAATACCTTTCAAATTAGCACGTTTCGCCCGCTTGATTTTAGCCTTTGTTATGCGTTCATTATCTTTTATATTTTCTTTGCTACAATAAAATAGTTTGTTGATTTAGGATCTAAACATTTAGTTTCAACGATTTGAAAATTGCAATTGGTTATTAATTTTTCTAATTCCGAAAACTTGAATAATCTCATATATGGAAGTATTCCTAATTTCGTTAGGAGAAACACGATGAAGAATAATAAAACACCACGATAATTTTTCTTTTCCCCCATACAAAATGTTGCTGAAATAATCAATCCTCCAGGTTTCAACAATTCGTTAATCCTTATTATCTCCTTATGCGTGTCTTTTAAATAATGTAGAATATGGAATGCTATTATTACATCAAATGATTCTATTCTATATCTGTCATCGAATAAAGTCGATTTTGCAAAATTTATATTTTCAATATTAAGCTCACTTGCGTTTTTTAATGCGGTATTTATCATTTTGGATGAAATATCAATACCATAAATCACTTTCACTTTGTCAGCAACTTTTATAGCTACCGTACCTGTTGCACAACCATAATCTAAAACAATGTCGCTGTCGTTAAGATATTGTTTGATATTTTCGATAGATTTGATATGAGAATACGAATTAGCTTGTCTATTCCACATATTTACTGACCTATCCCAAAACTTTTCAGATTTATTCATCAATTTTATATTTTATCTTATAATGACTTAAGCTATAGTATCATTGATTAATAACGCAATAACGCCCCGCTTGCAGCCGCAGTGCGGGATTTACATGTTGTTTCTTTTCCTTTCCTTTATCCTTTGCAGGTTTGGTGAATTCTTGCCTTCGGAAATCGCCCGCATTGTCGGCTGACAGTACGGTATAGTGCGTGTTTTTTTGTTTTATCTCTTTCTAAGATCAATGTTTCCAGTTTTACAATTAATAGGATAGGTATTTCCTTTAAATGTGTAAATATAAGTCGTAATAGACTTATTAACTGTAGAATAATAATCCTGAATCCTTTGATTTTCTTGAATTTGATGCTGCTTCTCTTTTTTCTGACATTCTAAATCGTCTGGGGGACAATCAAAATGTGTCATATCATAACCAGGAAAATATTCAAACATAGGTATTGTGTCTAGGTCTATTTGATCCTCATCTATTGGAAGGTTAATGAAATTGATTGTAAAACAGCCTATAAAAGTGACTTTTAATTTAAGTTTGAGTACTTTTTTCGGGACAAATAATTCAAAATATCCTTTCTCATTTGCTGTTGTTTTATATTTTGAATTGAACGTAATTTCAGCCGAGTACATCGGTTCATTATTCTTGTAGTAAAGAACATATCCATTAATCTTCGCCATTTGTGGGAAGCCTATAACTGGCAGGCAGAATAATATGATAAAGATTATATTTTGCATGTACGTCTTCAAAAAAACATGCACTCTAACGTTTAGCCTGTAAAACCATGTGCCTTTGAAATTTTCAATAAGCAGAAAACCCTTTTAAGCATTGGTTTTACAGGCATGTTGGGCGTATATTGCATTTTATTATCTCCATACCAAATCTGTGTTTTCTAAAGGATTTATTTTACATCCAAGTTCTTTATCCATCATTTTTACTTTATCCCACCATTTCATATATGCCTGATAAGCTTTTCCCATTATTTCGATGTTGTTTGAAGTTAACTCAGGATCATTTTTGTCTTGAAGAGTCGGTGTCAGAGACGGGAATTTTTTAAATGGATCGGAGGTCTTTTTTAACTCAGTTATTCTGGCAGATTCGATGAACCATAAAGATACTATTCCTAAATAACAGCCCTTCTCGTAGCTTGAAGAAGCAACATTAACAGGATAATGATTTATTTTGGTATTATCGTTTCCAATTCCCAGTAAGCCAGGAATATCCTCCCAAAGTAATAATGGAAATTCGGACCGCAAAGGATAATTATTCGATTTCAGAAGGCCTATTAAAGTATCAACATTGTATCTGATTGTTCTTTCTGCCCAATAAGATTCATGGTTTAAAGAATCGTTTGTCAAGTAAAGAATGATGTTATCGCCTGTTTCCGAATTAATGAAGGAATACGATCGGTCAAGATCTCTATAGGACTTATCATAATATCCTAAAAATCCATCCTTCATCGCCCGGACCTGATATTGAGCTAATGGATTATTGTCTTTTGAAAACTTACACCTCCCATTTTTGTCAGTATACTTTATATCTTCAAATACATCTTTCGAATCAATAATTGTAACAAGGTTTACCTGAACACTGTCAATCGGGGAATTGTTCATTTTGTTTACTACCTTGATGTCATATACTTTTACGTCTGATTTCCGGGTAATTGAACAGGCTATAGCCAGAACTGTCAATGTCAATAAAAATAATATCTGTTTCATACATTACTTTTAATTTCGGGTGTCTTTTTCCTTGCAATTACGCCCAACGTTGTGTGCAGCGCCCTGGCCCGGATTATGATTGCTCCATGCGGGCGGGTGCGGCGCTCAATGTGTTCATATTCAGTTTAGTATTTCGAAGAGCATCCACCCACATGGAGCAACTTGTTTAATAATCCCGGGCTGGGCGCTGTGCGTTCGTTACCGGGCGTTATTAATTAAACCATTTCAAGTTTTCCATCATAAAGTTCCACAGTAAAGTTCACCTTAGCCTTTAGCGCATTAAATACCTTAATGATGGTGTCTATTCTTACGTTTTTTGTGCTTCGTTCAAGTTTAGAAATTTGTGCTTTTTGAACTCCAACTAATTTTCCAAGTTCTTCCTGGGTGAGATTTCTGTCTTTTCTAATTTGTTTAATCATTTCTCCAAGAAGTTCCAGTTTGAGTTCATACTCATATTTGTCCCTCTGTGGAGTACCAATTTTGCCTAACGTTTCATCTTTTAACTGCTCAAGAGTGAATAACTCTAATTTATTCTTTTCCATATCATTGATTTTCAAAATATTGTTTTCGATCGTTTATGGCTTTATCAAATTCAATCTTACTTATTCTTACGGTCTTTTTAATAAATCCGTGAGTGGATATTACTAATGTTTGTTCCTGGTTTCTTTTATCCCAAAAAGCAAGAAGCCGGATTTGCAATGACTTTACTTGAATCCTAAATTCCCATATTTCATTCTGAAGTTTTTTAAATAGCTTCGGATCATTAACATATGATGCTTTATCGAGTACGAAATAAATTTTAATCTGTGTTTTAGGATCCAGGCCGAAAATAAAATCCTTGGCCGGTTTTAAAAGGACCACAGAAAACCGCTTTTGCATGAATAAAAATATTTGCAAATATAACACAATGTTTCCCTAATAGGAAACCATAGATATTTAATTTTAAAATAATGCCCGGTAACATGTGGCCAGCAGCCGCAGTGCGGGATTTACATGGAAGAATTATAATTCTTCACCAAAAAGCCCCGCATTGCTCGGCTGCTGGCTTGTTAGCGCCTGTATATCTTTGGCAATGAACTTTTCTCTTATCTCAGCAATGAAATGCCCATCTTCGGTTTTCCATGATGTCCAACCATTTACAGTTTTCCTATCACTTCCAGCATTCTGAATACCCGCAAGGGCTGCAAAACTTGGGCTCGAATATATTTGATTTAGGACCTTTAGAGAACCATCCTCCATTATTTCTGCAAAATATCTCTTTTGTGTTCCACCAACTCTTGGTTTGTAATGCATTATCAGTTTTTGATTGACTGATAAAAGTTGTGCCCTTATCAAATCAATTATCCCAACATCTGAGCGTGAAATTCTGCCGGTATTTTCATTTTCTTCTATCGAATCTTCCTCTGTGTCAAGTTCTGGTTTGAATTCCTCTGGGAACTCATATGCGATATTGTTTGAGTTATTAAATTCGACATATTTTGTTATAACCCACAGTTTTACATTGTATTTTAAGGTTCTCGCCCAGTCCTTGAGATCATTCGATACAGCATCAATGGGGATTCCAACAATTGGCTCCTTTTCAAGAATTTCAGATAATATTTTTCGGATGTTAATCTCTTTTATTCCCAGTTCGGAGAACTTCTCTTGTGTTGTTCCGTCCTTTTGATAAATCTCTACAGCTAAATCCTCAAGAATTTTTTTTGTAATTGTTTGTTGAGATGCAATCATTTGTTTTGTGACCTGGGGTGAAATATGCGACCAGACGTTATGTTGGATTAATTCAGCTTCAACCAAGTACCACTTTTTTGATTGAAGGTCAATTGCAAATCCATCTGGAATTGTACCTCCTCCATCAGCAGTTTTAATTAATGCTTTTGGAAGATAGATTGAGCTCGGACCAAAAATGTATTCATAATTATTGATCACGACATTCTCAATTTCACTTTCGTTTGAAAATGGAGTTTTAATAAACTTAGTTTCTGATGTGATAATCATGATGTTTGTTTTTTACTTCGATATATAGGCGCTAACGGATTGGCGGTATAATTATGTAAGCGTTACTCGATGAAGCATCCGGGCAGAGTCCTGGAACTTTAGGTAAAAAACTATCCCGGTGGGAGGAGAGTACGGCGTGGTTTTTGCCTACCGGGTACAAGTTTTGTGAATTATACGAGTGTCGCGGTACAAGGTTGATCTGAAGCAGGTAACAAGTCAAGGTTTACTGGGTTTTATTGAGAGCAGATGTGCGGTTCGGTACAATGCATTACAAATCTGTCATGAGAGTAGGAGCAAAAGCAAAAACCATGACGAGCTTATTAGTTATACCGTCCGTGTTAGCTGCTCGTTTATTTATTAATATTGGTCTCTTGTAAATTTATGGTCTTGGTCTAGTAGTATTTTGTTGTTGTTAAACCACTCCACGAATTTTTCCCATTTATCATTATTATTCTCTTTCCATAGATTAAAATTATATATATCTCCACTGCTCAATAACCAGTAATTATATGCTTCAAAATGTCCCGAATCCTTAATTTTCTTTTGATAATCAAAAAGAACATTGGGGTATTTCAAATTAAATTCTTTATTAAAATAATTGGAAACAAAATTGTCTCTAATCCTATTTAGAGAGGAAAGGTCAATGTTCTTTTCATCGACAATTGAAAGCATCAGGGTCGTTTCATAAATCATTGGTCCAAAAGGAAGTTTGAATTTATCGAGGTTTTTCAATTCATTAACTGATAAATTGATAACTGCGTTCTTACAGAAACTAACAGACAATGAAGTGTCAGAAGTGAATTTAATTTCAGATTTATAAGTATCGAAAAGTAACTTACTGATTTCCTCTGTTCTACGAGTGTTTGGCTCAAGGTTCAGGAAAATCTCACCATATATCATCCCCCAGACTTCTTCTTCTGAACTACTAAGAAGTTGTGTTGCCCGATAATAATTTGAAGGAAATGTTGGATCGACTTTAATGCCAGTTTCATAGAGATTTAATGCTTCATTATACTGTTTCTGCATATTATATATGGTTCCCTTTTCCAAGTATAAAATTCCAGAAGTTGGAAATTTTTTTAATCCTTTGTCATAAGCTTTTATCGCACTTGTTGGGTCTCCATTATAATCATAGAGATTGCCTAGCATTTGGTAACATTGGTCATTTGCGTCCTTATATTTTATTACTTTCTTATAGATTTCAAGCGCTTTTGGATAGTCCTCTTTAATAGTATACGCATATCCGATTTCGTAATCATATATGTGGGTACCTGGATCAAGCTTTTTTGCTTCTTCAAGCAGAGGGATTGCTTCATCAACTGAATTATTGTCCATAAGTTCAATTGCTTTTTTTGCTTTTTCTTTCGCTAAAGTTTTATTGTCTTGGCCAAAAGTTGTAAGTCCTGCGATAAGGACTAATGTTATGATTACCAGTTTCTTCATAAGTCGTTTTTTGATTATGTAATGTTTTATTTCGATTCGGTCCAGTTTCATCGAGATGAGCAGAAAATGACAGCTAATGTTCAGCAGTATGAAGCTTTGGGGAGTACGGGCTGCGTCCGTATCCCCCGTTACAAAAGTTGATGCGAGGTAGAACGCTCGAATAACCACTTAAACCCCAATGTTTTATACCGCTTGTTACCGCCAGTTTATATTTTTAGCTTTACAAAAAGTTGAAAATGTTGATTATAATCCTTTGATTCTCCTATACTTTCTCCAAACTTATCAGTCCATGTAATTTTTGATGTATAAGTGAATCCATGATTATATCTTAATCCAATGTCCAGTTTGTCAATTATTCTATAATTTATCCCAACTAAGCCAGACAATTCAAATCGTCTATCATACAAATCAGTTATATCGTTAGAGTTGTCTTTTGATTTGGCTTTTGCATTTATCATGTAACTCAATTCTGGACCAATTGAAACATAAAATTTATCAACAATGTAATAATCGAATAAAATGGGCAGTTGTAAATAGTTAAGATTAAATCTTATATAATCATCCGAACTCTTTTGTCTACCGCCTTTTTGTATAAATCCTGGTTCAATTGACAATCCCCACAACTCAGATTTTTTATATCCAATATATCCGTTAAAATTATAAGCAATCATAGGATAATAAACTTGATTATCACCAAACCCTTCAGGCTTGTTTGTTAAATGAGCATTGGCAATATCTAATCCAGCGATAAGTCCAAATTTGAAATTTTGTGAAAATGCTGTCAGGTTCGAAATCACAATCAATCCAACAGCAAATAAAATCGTCTTTTTTGTCATATAGTAAAGTTTAAGTTGCGTTTTCGCTTTGTTAAATTGGCGGTGACGTTGTGAGCAGCGCCCTGGCCCGGGTCATGATTGCTCCATACGGGCGGGGACGGCGCTCAATGTGTTCATATTCAAGTTAGTATTTTGAAGAGCACCCGCCCACATGGAGCAACTTGTTAAATAATCCCGGGCTGGGCGCTGCGCGGTTGTTAGGCAGCGTTATTATTTCTTTATGTTTTCTTCCTTCTTAATTATATAGTCTATCATTATTGAGTCCTGAACTTCAAAGTTTAGCATTTGAATAGAACTCAATATTGAATTCAAATCTTTGATCGAACTTGGTGCGACTTTTGGTACAGTTCTGCAACCAATTGGCTTTTTATCGTCCACAGATATAATTATATGCATCGTATCTTCAGAATCAAGTGATCTAAGGTCATAATTACTGTATATCAATTCCTCTAATTCCTTGCGACTATTTATAGTAATCTTTGGTCTGTTCATTTCCGAATTGTTATGTAATCCTTCAGTTACATAATTGTTTTTAATGATAGCACCTGGCTCAAACATAAAAGCCTCAGTTATAGTAAATTTATATTGGTCACTTATTAAAGGGAATGCAAGATTATCATTTATGGTGTATTTCATGTCGTCAACTAGTAAAAAGCCATTTGTTAAAATCCCATTTTTATATTTAAGAACTGCATTTAACTTACCATTATGGTAAATTGTCCACGTACCTTGTCGTAGATTATTGATTATTTTTCCTTTATATCGTTTCTCGATCAATGCTGGATTTTCCGCTTCAACTATTCCCAAGGGTTGATCTAACTCATCAAATTGATAATTAACCATATTATTTTTAATGAGCGAGGCGCCTTTTATATTATCATTGATTTGGATTATAAACTCCTTCCCATCCTTATAATTTAGCTCTAATTTGAGCTCACCATTTTCATAATATTCTTTCCATGTTCCATTTCTTTTATCATCTTTATAATTAATAATTAATCTTTCCGTTCCACTCGGAAAATAGAATCTGAATTCACCATTTTTTTTACCATTTTCATAATAACCTGACATTTGAATTTTATCAGATACATAATAATAATCCATTATCTTGCCATCATACATAGGGATTGTATCATTGAATCCTGAGATTCTGTAGAATACTGCATTATCAATAGATGTGATTAACCAATATTTGTTAAAATAGACTTTGTTAAAGTCTTGTCCAGACAGTACTACTGGAATTACTGTTAGAACCAAAAAAATGTGTTTTTTCATAAATATATGCTGCCTAACGTTTTCGGGTAAAGCTCGTTGCCTGTCCCGATAGCTCCCGATAACTATCGGGACGGGACGGAGCGCCCACTTGTCCGGGTACAAAAGAGAAAATTTGATGAGCTAACCCTCGCAAGAGCACAAAGCCGGCAATGGACTTTACCCGGTGTTGGCGATAGTTTAATTATTTATTTTATAATCAATCAAATTTTCTTCATACGTGATATTGTCATATAAATACCATTCTTCTTTCTTTATAATTCCGATATTTTTGGCATAATAATATTTGATATACTGATTTTCATAGCCAGGTGGACTTGAATATTCCATAATTACTATTACTGAATCATATTGGTTTGAATTTAATAAAATGGTTGTATCAATATTCATAACTTTTCCATACCAATTTGCGTTTGGCCAAATATAACAGGAACTAAAGACCTTGTTAGTATATAAGCTATCATCGATCAATAATCTCCATCTACTACTATGATAATCAGTTGTACCAAGTTCTAATAAGTATCCTTTGACAGTTTTTCCGTCATATCTTGGAGCATAATATAGACTACTATCATAAGGATTCTTATAAGGATCATAATTAGTATTTAAAAAATAAATCGAATCTGTTTTATGAACTATAGTGTCATTTTTGGATGTTACATACATCCAATATGAGTTTGGATACGCTGGAAAATAATTTCTTGGAAAGATTGTATCAATCTTAACTTCGTTAGTATTCTTGTTCCCATCATCATTTTCTTTCGAACAACCAATAATGGTAAATACTAATAAAACAATTAAACTTTGTTTCATATAGATTCCTATTAAATTATCGCCAACGTTTGATGGTTGCGAGTCGTGCGTGGTTGGCGAAGTGATCACTTATCAGTTTACACCAAACCTTCTTTACGAGCCACTGAGTTTTGCAAACTGCTTTGGCCCGCATGCTCGCAACCATGTGTTGGCAACAGTTAATTAAGATTCAACAAACAGAGACAATATAATTTGCCCATTACTTACTCTATAAACTGAAATTTCCGATAAATCTAAATCTGCTATGTCGTGCCCCCAAATACCATATTTGCCATTTGTTTGATTTCTATTATACATCGTTGTCCTCTCATTTATAGGAATTGTCTTAATTGTGGCACTTTCCTCTTCTTCATTATAAATTTTGTAATAATGTTTACTAATTTCTGATAATAAAAGTGCTCTTGTAAAACCTTTAGAAGATTCCAAAGAGAACTCATATGGGGTTGTTAAAGGATAATCAATAATAATCTTTACGGATGTCTCTTTAATAACAATTTCATCCTTATTTATTAAATTTGGTAAATCTTCTTGAGGATTTTCAATACTTGCCCATGGTATAATACCATTTTCAAAATTAGTAATATCTTCTGTCTTGACTTGAAAAGAAATAGTATATAATAATTCGCCCAAATTATCATATTGTTTTTCT
Organism: Prolixibacteraceae bacterium; assembly: GCA_017998095.1. Next base: position 14,484 of record JAGODU010000097.1, read on the forward strand.
AAGGATTTTTGCTCATTTTCTTTAATTATTGAAATAGGGTCTTTCGTATCTTGGTCTAGAGTTGGCTTTTGAGTTTTGCCAATACACCCAATAATAGCAAATGAGATAAAAAGTAATGGAAACTTTTTCATACGATTATTTTAAATTTTCTTTAGTATAATTTGCTTCTATTCAATTGTTGCCAACGTTGGCGTGTATGAGCCGTTGCGTCTTCGGAGCGCTATATAGTCTAGGTAGCACAGCTTAACCAAAAGCACTGAGCACCGTAATCCATAACCAGCAATGGCTTATACACGGTGTTGTGGGTAGTGCTTATTCATTTCTTATAAATTACTCCTGCTTTAAGTAACGGTTCAAACATATTTGCTGCACCTCCATGTTCAATTATTTTTCCATCCGCAATCTTATCAACATTAACTCCAGTAAAGGTTATGGGTTTCCCAGTTGGCTTCATTCCGAACCATTCATCCCTAAATGTTCCGGTAACAGAATAGGTAGTTACAACCCATTCCCCTTCAGATATTTGATTCTCAATAGTTAATTTTAGATCGGGAAAAACTCTTCTTACACCCAGTACATGATCTATTGCCCCTTGAATTCCAATCGGATAGCGTTCACCTTCATATACTTCAATGTAATTTTGTGAAATGAATTCACCGATATTAGACACATCACCTGTATTTTCAATACGATCTACGTATTGCCTAATAATTGTTTTATTATCTATTTTATCCATGATGATATTGGTTTTTTCAGCATTACCCACAACGCTCTAGCGCAGCGTCCCGGGCTGGGTTATTTGCACGGGCAGGCGGGCGCATGCTGGCTTAAAGATACAAAATCAATGAACAACGTGACAATACCGCCCGCCTGACCGGGTAAAATATTAGCGTCCGGCCTGGGCGATGCGCGTTCGTTAGGCGCTGATTTTAATATTTTTCTTTCCTTTCAAATTGATCATTTAGTGTGAGGTAATGTATAGCCACGACCAATTGGACTCTTATATC
>JAGODU010000340.1 GCA_017998095.1 Prolixibacteraceae bacterium
CTTGTCATCCCTTCCAAAGAAAAGCAGGTCGCCCGGCTTTAAATTTTCCGGATTATGAAAGTCGATAACTTCGCCATAGCGGGCTTGTTGGGAAGCATCGCGGGCAAGAAGAATTCCCTGGGAGAAATAGGCTATTTTTACAAATCCTGAGCAATCAACAGCTCTTACAGAGGCTCCGCCCCAAATATACGGGGTGCCCATCATTTTTTGAGGCAATGAAAGCAGATTCTTAGTATCAGGCTGACGTGAACTCCATTCTTCAATTGAAATACACTCCTTTTTCCTGATATATCCTTTGCGCCCATCGGGAATAATAACTTTCAAAAAACCTTTTGATTCGCCTTCTGCTTCCAGAATATCATTAAGAACAAGATCGGCAACGATTTCTCCGTTTTTGTTTGGAGAATCGTAAATATAACCTGAAATGCTATTGTATATCCAGCGTTTGGCGCCTTTCCAGTGTTCGAATTCACTTTGTGTCAGGCATTGTATTCCTCCTGCATCCATCCATCCGATATAGTTATCCGGAGTCTGAATGCGATACCATCCTTTTTTATAATCAAGGACTTTCATTGGTGTGCCCATTAATACCTGCGAGACAAGTTCAGAAGTATGGTCAGGCAAGTATCTCATATTTGAAACTGAAAGCTTTGCAAGTGCCCAGGTTTTATCACCGGCAGCAGAGTCGGGCAATACTCTTATCGAATCAATAAAAGGGATTTCTTTTTCTTCCAAAAAGCTGATAAGATGTTTTTTCCCTTCAGGGAGGCTGGTTTCTCCTGAAATAACAACCAGGGATTTAAGAGTATCTTTAATACTTATATCGAAAATATTTACCCGTTTATCAGGTACCAATTGTTTCTGGATAGTTTGTATTTCTGTTAAGATATTTTTATAGGATAAAGTCTGGGCTGAAATAAGAGTACTTATTGTGACCAGAAATAAAAATAAGCCGATTCTTTTAAATAAATTCTTCATTTTCAAAAAAAATATAGGTTTGCAAAAATAAGTAATTTGTTTAAAGGAGCCTCTAATTTGGTATTGAATTAAAAATCGTTTGCTAAACTCTCTTTTTTATTTTTACTTAGTAGTAAAAAGCCTGACATATGAATACAGTTTTAGTCATCTTGATTTATGTACTTGGTCCGGTAGGACTTCTGTACGCATGTAAACGTTCATCCTTCTTAAATAAGTTTGGTACAGTAGCCCTGGCTTATATCCTTGGGATAGTAATTGGAAATGTTGGATTGATAAAACCCGAATTTAAAGCAGTTCAGGATAATTTCACTTCAGTAACCATTGCATTGGCTTTGCCCCTTCTTTTATTTTCGATTAATTTGAAGCAATGGTCGAGGCTTGCTGTCAAAACCGGATTAGCAGTGTTGTTTGGCATTATTTCAGTCATAATAGTAACAGTAATCGGATTTTACATGTTCAGAAATGTAATCCCCGATAGTTGGCAGGTTGCCGGACTTATGATTGGTGTTTATATTGGGGGCACGGCAAATATGGCTGCAATTATGAAAGCTATAAACTGTAATCCAGATACTTTCATGCTTGTCAATGCATATGATATTATAATCTGTATTTTTTATTTCATCTTTTTAATAACTGTTGCCCAAAAGTTTATAGGTAAATTCCTTGTGCCTTTCAAACCTGCTGATACAAATTTGAAGTTAAACGTAGAAGCTGATGATTTTGAAGGCTGGGATTCATATAAAGGGATATCAAAGAAAAATATTTTGCCACAACTCTTACTTGCTGTTTTATTGTCAGGAGTTATTGTTGGTATTTCAATGTTTGTTAAGAATATTTTCCCCGAAGAATATCAGACAGCAGGAATAATCCTAAGCATAACTACTATTTCTATTGCCTGCTCCTTAATTCCGGCAATTAATAAAATTAAAAAGACCTTCCAGTCAGGGATGTATCTGATTGTTATTTTCTGTATTGTTGTAGGATCAATGGCCGATTTCAGGATGTTCAGCTTTAATTCACTTTATATAGCAGCTCTTATAACCTGGGTTATCATTGGGTCATTATTCTTTCAGGTTATATTTTCCAAAATATTTAAAATTGATACTGACACAACGATAATAACATCTACAGCTTTTATTTTTTCTGCCCCTTTTGTTCCCACAGTAGCCAATTCATTAAAAAATAAGGAGATTATCCTTTCAGGTATTACAATTGGAATAATAGGCTATACAGTAGGCAATTTTATTGGCATTACACTAGCATATATGCTCAGATGATAATTTTAAAAGGAAGTGTAAATTTCTGATATAAAATCAGAAACTTACACTTGTAACCTTACCTGAGACCGGGAAAGACTTCTTTTTTGTACCCCCTGAATATGTACCCCCTGAGTATAATCCGCTGGTTTCACTACCAGTTGAACTTCCTCCTGTATATATCGTATAAGATTTACCATTTTGCAAGGAAGGAGAAGAGAATATTATTGAAGAATAATTTCTTACGGGCTTGAATGTTACAATATTGTTGCCATCGCTGTCCTGTATGTTGAAAATAGTATTTGCATTGATTCTTGAACTTGAACTTATCTTTAAACCATATTGAGATGATGAAGTACTCATAGCTTCAGTCATGTTTGAATTGATACCTGAAATCACCAATAACCCTCCTGAAACATCGCATGTTCCATTGCAATCCATTCCTACTTCAGGCTCTGACTGCGGGCCGTGTACAGCTATTGTTCCACCTGTAATTTTAATGCTCCCGTTGCTGTCAAGACCATCTCCCGTTGAAGAGTTCACATAAATATTTCCTCCGTTTAGATTGAGCATACTTCCATCATTTGATTCTCCTCCGTTTCCATTGGTAGCATTGAAACCATCATCTGAAGAAGCTATTGAAACTGTGCCGTTATTAATTGTAATATTGGGGCTTTCCATTCCTTCAGTAGATTTGCTGATAGTAACAGTTCCATTATTTATTGTTATTGAATTTTCTGATTTAATACCATCGTCTGCTGATGAAATTGTAACCTTGCCCTGGTTGATTGTAACGGCACCATTGCAACTGATTGCCTTGGCTTCAGCATAATCACCTGAACTTTGACCACCGGGTTGGCCACCCGGGCCACCCCAGCCTCCGCCACCTCCTGATGAAGATGAAATTGTAATCTTTGAACCTGTTGTTGTAATAGTGACATCAGGAATTCCGCTTGAGCTTCCTATTGATAAGAATCCATCGGCTGAAATACCTTTGCCACCCGCACCTGAATTGTTTATTATTAATCTGCCTCCGCTGATATTTATATTTCCGTCAGAAGT
>JAGODU010000341.1 GCA_017998095.1 Prolixibacteraceae bacterium
TTTTTCACTTTAACTCCGATAATATTCTGCCGGCACATGATGGTGGGGTTGAGCACTGTGTTTTTCATAGTCTTTTTTTTGTAAATGTAAATCAAGTAAAATCAGCACTTTCCGTTAACCGTGTTAATCGTGGTATTTGCTGTTAATTTCCTGTATTTGCTCATAAATAAATACAGCATCTAAAACTAGACTTATTGGAGAAATGTTTTAGAATTATTTGAGACTTGTCCTAGAAATGTCCTAGAAATGTCCTAGAAATGTCCTAGAAATGTTTTAGAAATGTCCTAGAAATGTTCTAGAGTAGTCCTGGACAACTTCTGAAGACGTTATTGAATAGTTGTAGGTAATACCAAGGCTTTCACTGTATGTACACAGCAGTAAAACGCACTCAATAATAATAGCAGAAATACAGCAATAATAGCATCAACTTTCCGCATCACCCGCCTTACCTGTGTTATGGGTTTTTATGCTGTATAGGGGCGAATAGGGTTGTGTGTAAATAGGGGAGAGTTGGGAAAATACGCTAAAGGAATATTTTGAAAAAAATAATCAGTTTAATAATTATGTTAAATAGTTTACCAACATGGTGGACAATTAAATGAATGTTAAATTTTGAATGCAACGGCTCGAATATGTGTAGTGCATAGTGCATGATTTCAAGTCACTTTTCTATCAAATCGCTATGCTGTTTATTAGATGCGTTAATGTTCAAATTAATTAAATAGCCCCGCATTACGTATATTTATTCTACACTGTTTTTTATTGTTCCGTCATCTTCAAACGCTCTATCTTTCCAAGCTCCATTATCATCAAAGAAAAAAGAACCTGTAAGTCCTTCGCCCATATAAAACTGATATGGATCACAATTAAAAAAACTTCCTAATAATTGAGAATGGTCAGTCGAATTACCTTGCTCATAAACATTTCCCTTAAAATTATCTTTTGGTTCCCTTATTATAGATATTTTGTCTGAACTTTTGAATTCGATTTTGTATTTAAAAGGGTCTCTAAAAAGCATTTGTTGATATACACAGTTTGCGAATAAATTCTTAAACTGAATAGGTGCAAGAATATGAGATGTGTATTTACTATAATCTTCTTTTTTTACTAACTCTTGTAAGCCAGCATCAGCAAGTATTGCAATAATTCCAATGTCATTTATTCGAATACCTAGACATTGCTCTGGAACAGCATCCATATAATCAAAATTTAGACTCTTATCTGAGTCTGACGTTTTTACTTTACAAATAAATATTGAACCAGGTAGAAAATCAACAAACTCTACATCTTTATCGATGCTTCTAAGAAATAAGTGATTGAGTTTTAGATTGGCAAATTGTTCTTCAGATATAATCTTTTTTGATTCTTTTAATTTAATATTTTCTTTAAGAAAGTTCTCTTTGTAAAGGATTTTATAGAATATTAGTTGACACCATTTATATAAAGATTCTCGGCTCACACTATCTACAAAATAATCGAAACCTCCATCAATTCCATTTTTTATTTCCTTCTCTAGATTAGATAAGCTAGTGTTATTGCATTTCTTGCAGCTAGGAACTATTGCAGAACGATAATTAAATTTGCTTTTATTTAATAATGTTATTGGAACATTCCATAAGTTGAATTCCTTGAGAATCCATTTAGGAAAGATATGTTCATCAGATTTATTCTCAGTATCTAACTGATTTCCGCATAGAAAGCAAATATTTTCATTATTTGCCTCCCTTTTAAACCAATCATCAAAACTTACTATGTGCATACTTTTATAATTGTTTAGAACGAGTGTGTAACAGCCATGAAAATTTGAAGTTTTTATTGCTCAGATTAATAACATTAATTGTTAAGTAATTCATTATCAGTAATGAAAATATTTGATTGGACTAAGGTAGAAATTAGTTTTTAAATAATTTTTGAAAAATGTTTTTTGAGAAATATTTTCCCAACGAAAAAGCCACAGGCTCGGGTGCAGTGGCTGCGAGGTCAGGGTGTAGCGAAACCGGTTCCTGATCGGGGGACCAGAACCGTGTTGATTTTCGTGTCAGGCGGCTATCTCTACCTTGGCAAGCTGCAGGATGTAGTCGGATGCTGCCTGTGCTTGCGAGGCTGCCTGAATAACAAACTTGGTGTCGTTTTTCATTACGCTGAGCCAGTTCTCAATATAGGCTGCGTTGTCGGTGATACGGCTCTCATAGCCCAGATAGGCAAGCATAAAAGCGGAGCTTAACTCGGCAATCAATTCTTCAAAAGCATATTCTTTCGTCCCGAATTTGTTCAGAATAGGTCGGTTCAGTCGGTGGGCTGCGCCAGTCCAGTGCGATGCTTCATGGAATATCACCGACAAAAACGCTTCTTTGCTTACAAACTGTTTCGGCAGGGGCATATAGATTTTATCTTCGGAGGGTTTGTAGTAGGCTTCGTTTTGGGCATCAAACACAATCTCGGCTCCAATCTCCCGAATCATTCTTTCGGCTCGTTCATCACGTTCTATCTCGCTGAGCTGCTCCAGTTCATCTATGCGGTAAAACTCCTCCGGTAAACCTTCCACACAAGCCACGTTAAATACATTGTAGCTTTTGAGGTATCCGATTTTCCGCAGGTTCAGGTGTTCGATGCTCTGCCCGTGCTGCAGCAGTTGCTCAACGGTGTGGGTGATGTTGCGTCCGGTATCTTCATCAATATATATTACCGAAGTATAAACCACCATCGCTGCCTTACTACCTTTGATGATATGCGCGTTGTACTTCTCCATCTGCTTGAATGTGAGCCAGCGGTTGCAGGGATATTGACGTTTGCGCCGGATGAAGGACAGCAGCAGTTGATTGATGCCATTGTACACGTGCTTATTTACGATGTTTCGGGCGAACACTTCCCCCGACAGACTGTACCACGACTGCGAATAATCGCTTGCCTTGTGTTCTTCCAACAGCTCTATAATGGTGTTGGTGATGCGTTCGTATATCTCGTTGGTGTTCATGAGTTTGAGGTTTTAACGATGACTAAATCAAGTTTCTTTATCAGGTGTTTCACTTCGGGATTTTTGGCAATCAGCAATTCAAGGTCTGACTGCTTCTTGGCTTTTGCCTTGTTGAATATGAATGACAGTATTTTCATGATGCAAAAAGATTAAGGGGCAGACCCGGGATGAACCGGACCTGCCCCGCTGGTTTAGAACTCGATTTGGTTTTCAATCTCGGCAATTTTGCTTACCAGGGTGTTCTGAATAGTGTCTACCACCTTGGCGAAAACTTCGGTGTTCGAGGTTTTAAACGTGTTGCCGTTCTCGTCGGT
>JAGODU010000098.1 GCA_017998095.1 Prolixibacteraceae bacterium
GATATCAGCTACGATTTATACTCACTATAATGAAATACTAAACTTCTTTGATAACCGAAGCACAAATGCTTCTGATGAATCATTCAATGCAAAATTAAAAGCTTTTAGATCAAATTTAAGAGGAGTCAGAGATATTACTTTTTCCCTTTTTAGAGTAGCTAAAATTTATGCTTGATCCATTATTAATCCACCCTAATGTTGAATTGATCCCAAGTTGTGCAAATGTTGTGCAACAATTAAAAACAAAAACCATAACTGACTGATTGCCAATTATGGTTATTTCATTTTTGTGGGCGGTGAGGGATTCGAACCCCCGACCCTCTGGGTGTAAACCAGATGCTCTGAACCAGCTGAGCTAACCGCCCGTACTTTTATTTCAAAAGCGTTGCAAATATAAAGCAATGTTTCTTTTTGGCAAATAAAATTGAAAAAAAAATTAAAATAAGTTTTCTAAATAAAGAAATGCCGGATTTACCGGCATTTCTAATATTACAAATTATTATTCATGTGATTGTTGTTCAAGGATTTCCCTTGCTCTGTCTAAAATTGTGGAATCATCCAGCAATACAATCCCTCCATCCGGTCCCGGCTCCATATGAATTCCCACGGATTTGCCATTCGTGTAATTAGCACCTCCAAAATAGTTTCTGACGGTTTCAACTTCTACATTAAACTCTTCCGCTAATTGTCTGATCGAGCCGTCAGGTAAACTGTCTTTGATTTTTCGAAGCTCATTAAATGTTATTTTCTTAGTCATGGCACGAAATTTTATAGATTTAATAATTACTTTTTTAAAAATTAATACTCCCTAAATTTAAAAGAATATTTGAATAAGAAAGATGCTTTATAATATCATTTTATATTAAAACACTTATTATTCCTCTTTTGTTTTTCATTATTTAACCCTGCAGATGTTAATCATCTGAATATCTTGTATGTGCCCATGCAATCATATACGGCCTGATGTATCAACGGCCTCAAATTCATTTTCAAAAGCTGGTTGTTCTCTCTTGTTGGATTAACTCTGTTTGTCATTATAATAACAATAAGCTGATTGTCAGGATCAGCCCAGGCAAATGTTCCTGTAAATCCAGTATGACCAAAACTATTTTTACTTGCTGATACTGCCGGATATGCATTTGCTATTAACCTCCTGCCATTGTCAAGATAAGGTTTATCAAACCCAAGACCACGCCTGTTTTGGTTTTCAGGATATTGGATTCTGGTAAATTCCTTTATAGTTTCTTTAGATAAATAATTAAATCCACCATAATTACCACCATTTAAATAAAATTGCATTATAACTGCCAGATCTTGTGTTTTTCCGAATAAACCTGCATTACCGGAAACACCTCCCAAAACAGCTGCAGTTTCATCATGGACAAAACCGCATAAAAGTTCATTTCTAAATATCTCATCATTTTCTGTTGGTATAAATCTATTCTTTGGAAAAAACCTATACGGATTGTAACAAACGGATTCAACCCCCAGTGGTTTTAAAAATTCCTTGTTTAGAAAATCCTCATACGAGATACCTGAAATATTGGAAATAACTTCAGGCAAAATAACGAAACACAAATCAGAATAAGTATACACTTTTGTTGAGAGAAGCTTCGAATCACGGATTTTCTTGAAAATTATATTTTTAAAATCGTTTTCCACATAAAGATTGGAACTTACTCTTGTTGAATATTTTTCAGAAGGCTTTTCAGAAAAGATCTTTTTTTTATGCCTTCGCGTTAACTCCAATGGCTCAGCATAAAAAGGAATCCAGGGTAAAAGTCTTGCCTGATGAGACAAACCTTCCCTTAGAGTGAAATCAGATTTATTTGAATTCTTAAAATCCTCCCAGTAATTACTAAAAGGTACATCAAGTTTTAATATTGAATTTTCATAAAACTTCATAATTATTGGTAAAGGACCTGTAATTTTTGTTATCGAAGCCCAATCATATAAATCTCCTTTTTTAACCCGAATTGTGTCTTCATAGGTATGTGTCCCGTAACATTTATGAAATATTACTTTACTATTTTTGACTATTAACACCTGACATCCCGGATATGCTTTTACCGAAATCCCTGACAAAGCAAGTGAATCAACTTTTTTATTAAGAATATCTGAACATATTCCTTCTTCTTCGGGGATTGTATATTTAAATCTGTTTAAATATTCTGTGTCAACTCCACCACCTGCTTTAAAATTATCATTAATGGTAACAGGTAGCCGGCCTGTAGCTTTTATAGCTCCAAAAATTAATTGAGATGTCAAATCCTGTATAATTTGATTATCCCCATAAGTCAAAATAATTCCATACGATTTATCAAGTCCTTTTAAATAATTTAATGCATAGGGATTTCCGAAAAAAGAAATTATAGTCTTATTTTCTGAACATATCTTTTCAATAGTATTGATTAAAAATTCAGATATTCCGTATTTCTTTGATGGTAACATTCTTGTCCCGTGAATACCTATAATTACAAGATTATAGTTTTTAAGAAATGAAAGATTTTTTTTACTCGCCTCCAATGTGTCTATTCCTAAAATAAAATTATCAACACCTGCATATCTGTTTAAACATTCTTGAAAAAAAGTAATAGAATCTTCACCAATTGAAATAGAAGCTATTTTAAGTGTATCAATTTTCTTAAGAGGTATAATTGAGTCTGAGTTTTTTAAAACAGTTAATGTTTTTTCAGTAATAAGTCTTGATGTAAGATAGTAATCAGTTTTATTAAGTTCTTCTTTTATTCCAGAAATATTTAATGGGTTACTGTCTAAAATACCAGCCCATGATTTAGCCAGTAATACTTTCCTGCATTTTTCATTAATTTCCTTTTCAGATATTTTGCCCTTGATTATTGCTTCTTTTACTGCATTTATAACTTTATCAGGATTGAGCACAAATTCAATAACATCTACGCCTGCCCTGAAAGCTTCTATTGCTGCCTGCTCTTCTGAATAATGAGAAGTAATTCCTTTCATATTCATTCCATCAGAAAATATTAACCCGTTAAAACCAAGTGAATCTTTTAAAATGCCTGTAATTATTTTTTTTGAAAGTGTTGCAGGCTTTCTTTCACTATCAATCTCTGACATATATATATGTGCACTCATAATCCCATTAATGCCATTATCAATACATGCTTTAAATGGAATGAAATCTACCGAATCAAGCTGATTATATTTTCGGTTAATAGTCGGCAAAGTAAGATGAGAATCGAAAGATGTATCTCCATGGCCGGGAAAATGCTTTAATGATACTATCATTTTTTCATCTTGCATTCCTTTGGCTAGTAACATGCATTTATTAGCAACTTTCACTGGATTCTGACCGAAAGACCTGTAATTAATAATGGGATTTTCCGGATTTGAATTAACATCTCCAACTGGTGCAAAGTTTACATTAATTCCCAAAGACTTACACTGACGCCCTATTTCTTTCCCCATATAATAAAGAAGCGTATCATCTTTCATCGCTCCTAGCCCTATAGGATATGGATACTTAATTGTTGAATCTACTCGAAACGACAATCCATTTTCTCCATCAATGGCAAAAAACAAAGGGATCTTGGTTTTTGTTTTATAGAGATTAATCAGAGAAGCTAATTTTACAGGCTCACTCTTTAAAAACAACACCCCCCCAATCTTGTTTTCTTCTATAGCCTTAATAACTTTTTCAATGTTTTTTTCGTTCCCATTTCCACTAGTCCCATTTAATGAAGTAACCATAATAAGCTGCCCAATCTTTTCTTCAACAGACATTTTACTCAGCAAAGAGTCAATTCGATTTGTGTCTCCGGTAAAAAAAGGATTATCTATTGAAAACAGAGGAATTCTGAAAATCAGCATTATTAAAAAAAATATCAAAAAAAAGTTTTTCATTCTAATACTTCGGTTTTGCTTACTTAATGAATAACTGTAAATTTATAAAATTATGATTCGCTTATCATGAGGCTAATGAACTTTAATTTCTTTCTGCTATTCTTAATTTTTATTTCTACGGGAATAAAAGCCTTTTGCGAAACTACTGAACTTAAAATTGTTACAGGTGCTGAGCAATTTGAGAAATATCAACCATTAATTAAAGATAAAAAAATTTGCCTTGTAGTAAATAATACTTCTCGGATTGGAGATAAACATTTGGTTGATTTTTTACTTTCCCAAAAAATAAAGATTAAGTCAATATATGCTCCGGAACATGGTTTCAGGGGTAATATTGAGGCAGGGGAAGAAATTAATAATGTTATAGATACTGAAACAGGAATACCGATAATTTCTTTATACGGGAAAAAGAAAAAACCATCAGATTCTGAACTAAAAGGAATTGATGCCATTATTTTTGATATCCAGGATGTTGGTTGCCGTTTTTTCACCTACATAAGTACTTTGCATTACGTAATGGAAGCTTGTGCATCAAACAACATTTTGCTTATCATCCTCGACAGACCTAATCCCAATGGAGATTATGTTGATGGCCCTGTATTAAATAAACAATTGAAGTCATTTATTGGAACAGATCCTTTGCCCATAGTTCATGGATGCACAATAGGTGAGCTTGCCCTTATGATAAACGGTGAAGAATGGCTTGAGGGAAAAAATAAATGCCCTTTAGAAATTATTTCCTGTAAAAATTATACCCACTCTATGATTTATGCACCCCCTATTAAACCTTCACCAAATCTGCCAAATATCACATCTATAAGACTATACCCTTCTTTATGCTTATTTGAAGCTACAAATATCAGCATAGGAAGAGGGACTGAATTCCCCTTTCAGGTTGTTGGTTATCCAAATTCTTCTTTCGGAAATTTCAAGTTTACTCCTCTTCCCATAATGGGTGTAAGTAATAACCCATTGCATAATGGCTCCTTATGTTATGGCGTTGATCTTAGAAATGTTGAGACTAATCAAAAATTCACCCTCTCTTATTTTATAAACTCTTTTAAAAAATTTACTGATAAAGAATTATTCTGGAACAGCAAAAAATGGATAGATTTACTTACAGGTGATCCATATTTCTACTATCAAATAAATAATGGTTTAAATGAAGATGAAATAAGAAAGAGCTGGCAGTCAGATTTAGAAAAATACAAGGCAACCAGATCTAAATACTTACTTTACCCTGATTTTGAATAATATGAACCCATACATTTATCTGTCAATCGTTATTGCATATTTCTTTGTATTACTCATTTTATCTCAAATAGTAAACACAAAAAGACAAAATCATACTTTCTATAACGGAGACAAAAAATCACCATGGTTTATTGTTGCTTTTGGAATGATTGGAACAACAATTTCAGGTGTTACTTTTATCTCAGTACCAGGAGAAGTTGGAACAAGTTCATTTCATTATTTTCAGTTCGTCATGGGAAATATTGTTGGGTATATAATCATAGCAACTTTATTAATCCCATTTTATTATAAAAAGAAAGTAATCTCAATTTATTCAATTCTTGAAGAAAAAATTGGTACTGAAGGTCATTTGGCAACATCCGGACTTTTTATTATCTCAAAAATAATTGGTGCGTCATTCAGGCTTTTTCTTGCCTCATTAGTTATTCACATTGCAATTTCAGAGCCTCTCGGAATTCCCTTCAGTATTTCTGTTCTCTTTTGTCTTCTTTTAATATGGCTTTATACTTTCCGAACCGGTATAAAAACAATTATTTGGTCAGATACAATTCAAACAGTGGTTTTAATAGTAGCAGCCATATCAACAATTATTTTAATAATTCAACAAACTGAAATTCCTCCTCTTTCTATCTTTACAAAAATAAAAGAAAGTGGATCTATACGCATATTTGATTTTAATTGGTTATCAACGAATAATTTTTTCAAGCAATTTATATCAGGCATATTCATAACTATTGCCCTAAATGGTTTTGATCAGGATATCATCCAGAAAAATCTGACATGCCGGAATAGTCAACTTGCAAGAAAAAACATGTTATGGTTCAGCGCTTTTTTCGGGATTACAGTATTCGTTTTTCTTATACTTGGTGCTCTCCTTTATTATTATGCAGAAATTAAAGGGATAGAATTGCCAACTAAAACAGACCAGCTTTATCCAATGCTTGCCCTTAACCATTTAAGTTCCTTTGTTGCGATAATGTTCATTCTTGGAATCTCAGCAGCTGCTTTTTCAAGTGCTGATTCAGCAATTACATCTCTAACTGTTGCATTCTGTGTTGATTTCTTAAAACTACCTGAAAAAGAAAGAAAAAATAATAACAGCATAAGAACATTGATACATTTAGTATTTTCAATTATTATATTTTTTGTAATAATGTTGTTTTACAAAATGAATAATGAAAGTGTAGTTGTTGCAATTTTTAAAGCTGCCGGGTATACTTACGGTCCTATTTTGGGAGTTTTTTTATTTTCATTTTTTATTAAAAGAAAACCACATAAATATTTTATCATTCCATCTTTAATTGCATCACCATTCTTAACATATTTCATATCAAGAATTGTATATACTTCTTTTAATAATTATAAATTTGGTTTTGAATTAATCATTATTAATGCTGTTATAACTATACTCCTTCTATTTATCTTTTCATCCCCTACTCCTAAACTAAAACTACTTAATCATGAAAATACAAAATTCCCTTAAAAATAAAATACAGATTCTTTTTATTGTCACATTTTCAATACTTTCATGCAAATCTGTATGTCAGAACCCGACCGACTGGGAAACTATAATGTTTTACAATACTGAGAATTTATTTGACACTCAGGATGACCCTAATACAAATGACAATCAATTTCTTTATAATGGAGATAAACACTGGAATTTTAACCGTCTTCAAAAAAAATTAAACAGGATATTTCAGGTAATTGCTGCATCAGGTGAAGGAAAACTTCCAGTTATTGTTGGATTATGTGAGGTTGAAAATAATAATGTATTGGAATTACTTTTAAATAAAACTCCTCTCGGGAAGCTGGGATATAAATATATCCATAAGGATTCTCCTGACAAAAGAGGTATTGATGTTGCTTTTCTATACAACAATAAATCATTCTGCCCGATTGAATACAGATTCATTACAGTCAGTTCGGAAGAACACCCTTTAAAAACAAGAGATATTTTATATGTAAAAGGAATAATTCAGGAAGACACTCTTCATTTTTACATCAACCATTGGCCTTCAAAATTCGGTGGTGCTATCGAAACAAAAGAATCAAGGGCATTAGCAGCATCTTTACTTAAAAATGATGTGGAATCTGTTTCTTGTGCTAAAAGTCCAAAGAAAGTCATTATAATGGGCGATTTCAACGATTCTCCTTCAGATGAAAGCTTAAAAAATGGACTAGGAGCATTGGATTTTGACAAATTCCCTAATCCGGGAGAAATATATAATCTATCGTTAAAGCCCTCTGAAAAAGGAATTGGAACAAATAAACATGGAACTCAATGGATTATGTTGGATCAAATAATTGTCAGCGGACAATTACTATATGAAACAGGAGTATATACAAAAAGTGAATGTTTCAAAGTGCTTTCTTTACCTTTTCTTCTTGAGAAAGATAAAAACAACCTTGGATCAAAACCTTTCAGGACTTATCTTGGATTTAAATACAATAATGGATTTAGTGATCATTTACCTGTCACACTTAAGTTATTAATTAACCGTAACTAATTAACTTTTTTTAATCCCAACTCTTCTGCCTTTTTAAGCATAAAATCGAATGCTTCAATATAGTTATTATGAATTTCACCCTCCAGAATTGCTTCTTTTATAGCATTCTTAATTATTCCAACCTCTTTGCATGGCTGAAGATTATATGTCGACATTATCAATTCACCGCTTACAGGAGGCTGAAAATTACGAATTGCATCCCTCTCCTCAATATCCTGAAGTTTTTCCCTTACCAATTTAAAGTTTTGAAGATAGATACTGACTTTCTCTTCATTTTTGGATGTTATATCTGCTTCACAAAGTGTCATAAGCGAATCAATATCATCTCCTGCTTCAAAAAGTAATCTCCTTACAGCAGAATCTGTTACTTCTTCTTCGGAAAGAACTATTGGCCTCATATGAAGGTCTACCATCTTTTGAACAAACTTCATCTTTTCATTTAACGGCAGCTTCATTCTTTTAAAAATCACAGGAACCATTTTAGACCCAAGAAAATTGTGCCCATGAAATGTCCATCCATGATTTTCAACAAAGCGTTTGGTTTTAGGTTTTGAAATATCATGAAGAAGTGCGGCCCAGCGGAGCCAAAGATCATTGGTATTCAATGAAATTCTATCGACAACTGCCAATGTATGATAAAAATTATCTTTATGCCCTACCCCATTAACTACTTCAACACCTTTTAAACGTGACAACTCTGGCATTATCAGTTCCAACAGTCCTGATTTATCCAAAAGCTTAAATCCAACTGATGGTTTTGAGGTAAGCAGAATCTTATTGATTTCCTCTACAATTCTTTCTTTGGAAATAATTTCAATCCTTTTTTTATTTCTAACAATTGCATTAAAGGTTTCATCTTCAATCCTAAAGCCAAGCCGGGTTGCAAATCGAATTGCCCTTAACATTCTAAGAGGATCGTCATCAAAAGTAATATCAGGATCCAGAGGTGTTCTTATAATTTGATTTTCAATATCATCAATACCATTAAAAGGATCTGTCAAAGCACCAAAATCATCTTTATTCAGACTTATTGCCAAAGCATTAATTGTAAAATCTCTTCTTTTCTGATCGTCTTCAATAGTTCCACTTTCAACAACCGGTTTCCTGCTATCTCTTGAATAAGATTCTTTCCTCGCACCAACAAATTCATAATCAGTGCCTTTGTAAAAGAATTGAGCAGTGCCAAAATTTTTAAATACATTTACTTTTAATTTTGGGTTTAAATCAAAAGCAACTTTTTCTGCTAAAGTAATTCCATCTCCCAGTGTGACAAAGTCAATATCCTTTGAGCTGTTGCCTAAAATCAAATCCCGAACAAATCCCCCAATAATATATGTCGACATATCTAATTCATCTGCTTTCTTAGATATAACCTTAAAAACAGGATTGCTCAGATATCTTGAATAATCGGACATTACAAAATCTTTTATGTTGTTTTTTTTGTGTGACAAAAGTAACACAAAAAAAATTTAAGACAGGATATCTTTGTAGTGTAAAAGAATAAAGAGTGAATTAACTTATAAATGAAAATCAAAAAAAATAAATATCATGTTAGAACATTTGACGTTAGACACATTTAAAGAGAAAGTTTTCAACTTTGAAAACAATAAAGACTGGAAATTTGAAGGAGACAAACCTTGTCTTATCGACTTTTATGCAGATTGGTGTGGACCATGCAAAATGATTGCTCCGGTACTCGAACAGTTACAAAATGAATATGGCGACAAGCTTAACATTTACAAAGTAAATACTGAAGATGAAAGAGACCTTGCATCTATGTTTGGAATTCAGAGTATACCTTCATTATTGTTCGTACCAACAGATGGGAAACCACAAATGGCAATGGGTGCTTTACCAAAAGAAACTTTCGAACAAGCCTTTAAAGAAATTTTTGGTGTTGATAAAGATTAAAAGATTATTTATATGTTTATAAGGAGGCTGTCTAAAGGGCGGCCTCATACTTTTCATAGCTTTATATCTTTACCACAATTTAATAATACCAAATACTTACTAAAGACTAAAACGCTAAATATTTTTTTTTGTCACAGTAGAACTTGGTAAGAACTTGGTAAGAACTTGGTATGGCTTTGGTCTCTATTGGGAATAGGTTAGAACTGGACCTATACTACCCTAAAATAATACACAGTTTTTTTAAAAATTTCATTCCTGCAATTAGTATCTTCAAATAAAATTATCAAAAATGTCGAGTACTTTTTCAAGCTTATTGCCCCTTGAACCTTTAACAAGTATTAATCTATCCTTTAATTCATCAGTATTCAATTTGTTCTTAAGCATTTCTACATTTTCAAATCTCTTAAAATGATCAGGACAATTAACTTTAAAAAAGTTTTTACCAATAAGAAAAACATGTTCAATCCCTTTCTCTACAATCATATCAACAACCTTCTGGTGTTCAGCTTCACTGCTTTCGCCTAATTCGAGCATTTCTCCCAGAATTACCGTTTTTAGCTTATTCCCATTTTTGAAAAAGTTCTCTAATGAAAGAGTCATACTTGATGGATTTGCATTATAACAATCAACAATTAACGTTGATGAGCCCTTCTTCATAATTTGAGATCTGCTGTTAGAAGGACGATAATCTTCAATAGCTTCTTTAATCAATAGAGGATCAACCCCGAAATAAGTTCCTACTCTTGTTGCAGCAAGAATATTTTCAAGATTATAAGCACCTGTAATATTCGTTTTAACATAAAGCCACCCTTTTGGAAATAATATCCTGCATGTCAGTAAAAGATCTTCATTTACAACTTCACCAATTAATTGAGCATTTGAAGAGTTTGATGCATAAGTGAACTTTTCTGTATTACTATTAACCATTTTGGCTAAAAGTTCATTAGAAGAATTTATAAATATTCCTTTTCCAGACTTTGAGATGAAATCGTATAGTTCAGCTTTAGTTTTCATCACTCCTTCAAGAGAACCAAAACCTTCCAGATGTGCTTTCCCAACATTTGTAATAAGTCCAAAATCAGGTTCCGCAATTGAACAAAGAAGATCAATTTCTCCCGGATGATTAGCTCCCATTTCAATTATTCCAATCTCATGTTCATCAGTCATGGATAATAAAGTAATTGGAACGCCGATGTGGTTGTTAAGGTTGCCTTTAGTCGCCAAAACTTTAAATTTCTTACTTAATACAGCAGCAGTTAATTCTTTAGTTGTAGTTTTCCCATTAGTTCCCGTAATAGCTAATATCGGTGTTTTGAGTTTACGCCTATGATAATTAGCTAAATCTTGAAGAGTTGTTAAAACGTTATGAACTACAATTATCCCAGAACACTCTGAAAGATTGGGATTATCAACTATTGCATAATCGGCTCCATCTTTAATGGCATTGATTGCAAAATCATTACCATTAAAATTATCTCCTTTAAGAGCAAAAAATATTCCACCATCTTTTGCCTGGCGACTATCAGTAAATATCAGCTTTGACTTTTGAAAAATGGAATATATTTCTTCAATTGATTTCATCAGAGACTATTTGAATATTAAAAGATGATACAATTATCAATTTAAAAATCTTCAGATATTAATGAAACAGGTATGTAAAAAAAATAAGCAAATATTATAAATAAAAATCCTGCCTTTACAAAGGCAGGATTTCTGAATATCTTTTTTTTATTTAGACTTTATTGGAGGTCCCAATCTTGTCATAGCACAACGGAATCCTAAATCGCAAGCAGCTTCTCTTTCATCGAGATATCTTCTTGAGCCAGGATTAAGCCAATAAGCTCTGTCTTTCCATGAACCACCCTTAAAAACTCTAAGTCTATCTGTAATTATAGAATTTATAACACCTTCATTTTCTTCCTGAATGTACATTCCCTTTGTAGTAGCAGTACTTTTAGCAAGTGCTGGTTTTCCAGAAGTCCAGTTATTTCCTGCAATTAAATTTGATCTGTAATCACCATCTTCAAAATTCCTATAATCAGCTACAGTATCAACAACAGGTTGTCCGAATTCATCAAAAACTACTTTACCATCAGCATCTAATCTGTATTCAGTTATTACATTACCTCTGTAAGGTTGAAATTCTTCTACATCATTAGGAGATAAAGGACGATATACATCAGATACCCATTCATTAACGTTACCTGCCATACAATATATCCCATAATCATTAGGAGTAAAGGAGAAAACATCTGCTGAAATATCGGCAGCATCATTAAGAGCTCCGGCCATACCCATAAGGTCACCTCGTCCTCTTGTATAGTTTGCTTTCATTTTCCCTTTTACCTTAGCTTGATCTTCACGTATAAATGTTCCTGTCCAGGGGTACATCCTTCTCTGAGTTAAAAGTTCACCGTCAGCTTCACCTATTAGTCCAAGGGCTGCATATTCCCATTCTGCTTCGGTCGGAAGCCTGTAATTTGGAAGCAATAATCCATTTTCCCATCTGACTCTTTCCTGAGTATTTGTTTCGTTAGTTCCTGCATAATAGTTATTCAAGTAACCTTCAGTAGTAAATACTTTTTCATTACGTTGAGTAGAGTCTACACTGAGATATCCATTCTTTACAAGAATATATTCGTTTACCCTGTCAGTTCTCCATTTGCAATAATCACTTGCCTGAATCCAACTTACTCCAACAACCGGATAGTTACTGTAAGATGGGTGGCGAAGATAATTGCTAACATATGGTTCATTATATGCCAAAGCACTTCTCCATACAATTGTATCAGGAACAGCAGCTTTATATTTTACACGATTGTCAGGATAAACATGAGTTAACCATGCCAGATATTGACGATAGTCGAAGTTAGTAACTTCTGTTTCATCCATATAAAATGAAGCAACAGTAACTCTTCGGGGTTGGTTATTCCAATCTTTCATTACATCTTCGTCTATCCTTCCCATAATGAAAGTACCTCCCTGAACAAGGACCAACCCGGGTCCTGTCTCCTGTTCAATGTATTTAGGATCTGTAAAACCGAACACTTCCATATCACTTGAACTCCACCCTGTTGTACGGGAAGTTTGTCCTGCTGACTTTAGAGGCGTGGCTTTTTTAGTCTGCTTACAACCAGTAAAAACCAGAACCAAAAATATCAGTAAAAATGAAATTTGTCTCATTTTCCAAATTATTACAATGATTTGCAACAAATATAACTAAAATGATTAAATACTTATTGTACTTAATCACTACTTTATTACTAAAAATTTTGATAAGTATCTTTTTCCAAGGCACAAAGTTATATTAATAAAATAAAAATGCATAAAAACTTTTCATCAAAACGCATCCCAAATTAATATATTTTAAATAAATACTTTAATTTTTTACTTTGCAATAAACTATATTTGAAAACGTTTTTTATATAAAAGGTATATATGCTAAAAATATTTATTGTATTTATTTCTCTCTTTTTATTGCACTTTACTGTTTCAGGAGAAGTCAGACAATCAAACAGAATCTCCATAACAGAAAAGAATTCGACTGACTATAAAATTAAAAAGACATTTAAACAGCAGTCCGTTTTATCTTCCGGAAAATGGTATAAAATTTCTACTACGAAACAAGGAATTCACAAAATAAGCTATTCCCGCCTTAAAGAACTTGGTATTACTAATCCTTCTAATTTAGCAGTGTATGGAAATGGGGGGGGTGAATTGCCAAAAAGCAATTCAGCAGATTACCCGGACGATCTTTCTTTAATTCCTGTAATTCACCAAAAGGATAAAAATGGAAATGATTGTGTTTATTTTTATTCACCCGGAAATGTCCATTGGAAATATAATGAAGCTAATAGTCTTTTCACTCATGATTTGAATTCTTTTACTGATACTACTTATTTCTTTATTACTTCTGATATTGAAAAATCGCCTGTTCCTTCAATAAATAATATCACAACAAATACTCCCGAGAAATATTTCACGGAATATGATGATCTGAAATATCTGGAGGAAGAAACTCAAAATATGATATTTTCTGGAAGAACATGGTATGGCGAAAAAATAAATTCAATGAGCAAAAGGATTTTTTCATTCGACTTTCCTAAAGCTATTTCAGGAACTACTTCTTCTGCTTCTCTTTCATTTATCGGAAGATCATTCGATAAATCAAAATTATTAATTGAAATAAATGATACTCCCCTTGACACTGCAATATTTTACCCTGTTTACAGGGATGAAGAAACACATTTCGCCCGGGAATATAAGAATTCATTATCTTTCAAAACAAAAGATGTTATTAGGGTTGAAGTATTTTTTGACACAAATAATCAGTGGGGAGAAGCCTGGCTAGATTATATATCGCTTAATGTCAGATGTAAATTAGTATTTGATTCAGAACAGCTTACATTCAGAAATAAAGATGCACTTTATTTAAGTTCTGCCGGATATTCAATTGCAACTCAAAATAAAAACATGTTGATTTGGGATATAACAAATCCTTTACACCCTGAGCATGTCAACACTTTTGATACCGGAACCGGAATTGTTAATTTTTTCAGTACGGGAAATGAAATCAGGAGTTTTGTTGCTTTTGACCCTTTATCCGAATCTTTTCCTGATGAAACAAAAATAAAATCTATTGCTGTAGAAAATCAAAATATTCACAGCCTTCCATCACATGATATGGTTATAGTCACTCACCCTGACTTTTTAATTCCATCAGAAGAATTAGCTCAATATCATAGAGATAATGACAATATGAAAGTATTGGTAGTAACTATAAATCAAGTTTTCAATGAGTTTTCTTCCGGATCAAATGACTTAACTGCAATAAGAAATATGATGAGGATGTTTTATTCCAAATCTGCAGATTCTCAGAATCCCTTAAAATATCTTTTATTAATGGGAGATGGATCTTATGACAATAGAAAATTTGATATAAACAAATCTAACTTCATTCCAACTTATCAATCCGTAAATTCTCTGAATCCTGTTGAAACATTAACTTCTGATGATTATTTTGGATTCCTTGATGATGATGAATATGAGCTTGAAGGAAATATGGATATTGGAGTAGGAAGAATCCCATGTAAAACAAAAGAAGAAGCTCAGTCAACCATAAATAAAATCTTTGATTATTCTTCTTCAAAATCACTGGGGGACTGGAGGAATGTCGTATGCTTCATTGCAGATGACGAGGAAAGTAATTTCACAAGTTATTCAGAAGACTTAATTAACTTAATTTCCGAAAATTATCCGGGCTTTTATGCTGATAAAATATACTTCGATTCTTACAAACAAGTTTCAACTTCAGGTGGAAACAGATATCCAGAGGTTACTGAAGCCATTAATAAAAGAGTTGAAGATGGAGCTTTGATATTAAACTACATAGGGCATGGTAATCCTAATTCCCTTGCTCATGAAAATGTACTGGGAATCAACGACATTAAATCATGGAATAATAATGTTTTTCTGCCCATATTTGTTACAGCTACCTGTCAGTTCGGCCGTTTTGATCAGGATGAGGTATCAGCCGGAGAACAAATATTATTGAATCCTTCCGGAGGAGGCATTGGACTTTTCACAACAACCAGAGTAGTTTATGC
>JAGODU010000342.1 GCA_017998095.1 Prolixibacteraceae bacterium
CCCGCCCATAGAATTGATTTTCTAACCACTACATTTAAGATTCAAGTGAAAAAACATCATGTTTTATAAGTTACCATTTAAAACATTCCACTTCAAAGCAAATCACCCTATGCTCGCTTTCAGGAAGTTGCAAACACCATCTCCTGCTGAAAAACACACGATCAAATATCTGTACCTTTCAACCCATAATAAACGGAATATTATCATAAATATTGGCATATTGGCGAGGTTTGCACACACCTACAAGTCGCGCATAGAGTCTTTTAGCGTTGATAGTGAATTACCGCATAAAACAAAGTAGGTTATTATTCCGTTGATTCAAACACAAACCCCTTTTCCCTGAACAGCTTAAGGCAAACCTTCACAACATTCTCATCATATAGTATGCCTTTATTCTTATCTATCTCTTCAAGGCCTGCTTCTATGCCTTTGGCGGGTCTGTAGGGACGGTGGGTGGCAATGGCCTCTACTACATCTGCAACAGCAAGGATTTTTGCTTCAAGGAGGATCTGGTTACTTTTCAGCCCCTGCGGATAGCCTGAACCGTCGAGCCTTTCATGGTGCTGAAGCACTATCTCTGCTAAGGGATAAGGCAGCTCGGCATCCTTCAATATGTCGTATCCTGATTGAGGGTGCACCCTGATAAGGCTCATTTCTATTTCTGAGAGCTTGCCGGGCTTACTCAGGATTTCTGCGGGTACTGATATCTTCCCTATATCATGAATAATGCCTGACATGCGGATATTCTCAACCGTATCATCGGGGAGATCCATCTCCTGAGCAATTGTTCTTGCAAGGTTTGATACCTTCCTCTGGTGGCCTGCGGTATAGGGATCACGCGTCTCTACAGTCGTTGATACTACCTGGATTGTGCCCGCAAGTGATTTGCGGAGTTTGTTCATTGTCTTATGTAATGATTCTTCGGTGAGCTTCCGTTTTGTTATGTCGTGAATGATCATGCTTGTTTTTTGATGGCCGTTTATATCAGTAAAGATTATTGATGCACATTCCACAGGAAATTTATCTCCATTTGCTCGAAGCATTGTAAATTCTGACCTTGTACTACCCGTGAGCGTTCTTTCTTTCAGAGCTTCATAAAAACGCGGATCAGCAAGATCTACCAGACCGTTGCGGCCAACACGCTTGATTTCATCAAGTGGCCTGCCGAGTATCTCGCACGCTGCTTTATTTGCATCGAAAATGGAACCGTCAGGCGAGGTCAAAAGGACAGCGTCCAGTGAATTATCAAAGAGTGAACGGTATTTTTCTTCGCTTTCCGAAAGTGCTATTTCAGCTTGTCTACGACTTGTGATATCTTCCACGATACCTTCGTAACAAGCGATAGAGCCATCCGGACTGCGAATTGCTTTAACATTCATCGATATCCATACCTTGCTTTTGTCCTTACGATATAATTGAGCCTCGAAATTACTTATTGTGTCTGCTTTTTCAAGCAGCCCCATATATCTTTTCCGGTCCTGAGGGTCTACATAGAGCTGTTCGCCTATGTTTGTCACTAAACTAATCATTTCTTCGGGGGAAACAAAACCATGAATTCTTGCCAATGCTGGGTTTATTCGCAAATATCTTCCATCCGGAGTGCTTCGAAAAATACCAACTATTGCATTAACAAATATATCTCTGTATTCCTTTTCACTTTTATAAAGTGCCTCTTCAACCTTTATTCTCTCTTCAATTTCACAAGAAAGATTTTTGTTTGTTTCCTCCAGTTTTGCAGTTTTTTCTTGAATGCGAACATCAAGCCGATCGAGGGTTTTCTGAAGTAAACGTTCGGTCTGTCTCTGCTCTGTAACATCACGCGCAGATGTTAGTATTGTCTCAACAGAACCGCCCGCGGAAAATTCAGGTACCATGATAGTTTGGTAGGTTTTTACTCCATCAGGGGTTTGGAAGTCGAAGTCAAATTTATCCATTTGTCCTGTAATGAAAACCCTTTTCATGCGTTCTGCCCAGAAGGAGCACATATTTTCCGGCATGCCCATCTCTTCATTGGTTTTTCCGATGAAATCCTCCGGTGGGATTCCGGTTGCAAGCTCAACGGCAGGATTCACATAAAGATGCCGCAACTCTCTGTCAAAACGGGCAACAATGTCTGGTAATTTTTCTACAAGCTCTTGAAATGTCTTTATACTTTGTTTCATAACAATACCTTTCTTGGTTAGGTATTATAACACAGTTCCTTTTGGGTTCAAAAAAATATTCTTTTTTCAAGATAATTTAGTTCCGCCTGTATTATTGCACAGTAAATAAAAGCGCCCTATGCTTTGCTTCAGGAAGGAGCCCTGATTCCAAGTGTACGGAAAATTGGCTGTCTATAAATGCTATATTTCTACCCGCAATATTTATGGTGCCTTCAAGTTTAATCATGGAAGGGTTCTGGTTTACGGCACTTTCCTATCGTTCATATACCTTTATAACAGGTTCTTCTTTCATCTCCTTTTTAAATGGCATTTTTGTCTTTTTTACCACTGTCTTTTTAACGATCAGCGGTTTTGTTCCGGTCTTTGCTATTTTATTTCCCAGGTCTGCAAGGTGTCTGGTAAGGCGGCCTGCCACAATAACCTGCACGTCATTGTCCACCATAGTCTTCAGTAACTCAAGATGCCGGTTTGCTTCATCAAGATGCTGCCTTGAATCCTGAATCTCATTTTGTTTAATACACATTGCAATCTGTGCTGCAAGCGTCTCTATATTTTTTCTTGTTTCAATAAACTCTGCTATATTTGACATTAATCACTTCCTCATAAAATGTTAGGGTTTAATCTGTTAAGAATTCAAAAGATGTTGTCTCTAAAGCAGTATAACACTTTTAAAGGAAATTAACATGCGAGGAGATTTCCCCGAAGGCCCGCTTTATCCTCGCCCGCCGCATGACCCGCGGCATTAGCAGCATTCTGAAGCCAAAGCCATATTTGCCCCGGCAATCGAAGCAAACTCGGACATGCTGACTGCCGGCGGTATAAGTTCGACTATGCGATATTTCTTGCCGTCGCTTCTTTTTCTTTCTGCTATCCTCATGGTTAGCGGCACTCTTGAAATTAATCCGTCGCTTGAGGTTATCTTCTTCAATGTTGTTACAATATTGATTAGCGTGAGTTTCGATTTCGTTACAAGCTTGTATCCGCCCGACACGATATCCACATCCGGAACATAAAAATAGAACGTGCCGGATATTCTGCATTTCTGCGGCTGAAACAGCTTACAGTTCTCGCCTGGGC
>JAGODU010000343.1 GCA_017998095.1 Prolixibacteraceae bacterium
TCATCGAGCTCATATTCTCGACATGAACGGACCATCTTATCGGCTTGAACAGCAGATGAACAAGCAAAAGTCTAAAGCGAAAGGCGGCGAGAACAAGGAAGTTTAAGTAGCGTTTGCAATTAATCTACTGAAATCTCTTAGTGAGCAAGGTGGCTCACTTTTAGATGAGCAAAAGTGGCTCAGTTTTTAATCAGCACAGTGGTTCACTTTTTGGTTGACAATCGCATGTTCATTATAGTGTTGTCGGTTTAAGTCTTTGAAACTATACATACGATCGTCTGCCAGAGTTATTAGAGTACTAACATCATTTGATTCTTCCGGATAATGTGACATCCCAATTGAAACACTTTTAAAGGGCCCCAGTGCAATAATAGCTTTATTTATTCGCTCAACTACTTTGTTACTTAATTGCTTATCTGTGTTTTTGGCAAGTATAATTCCGAGCGGTGCGGAACTTAATTTTCCGAGCACCCCTGCCCCATTATTGGGATTTCATGGTTGAGTGTGTCAGTCTGTAACTTTGGCCTTGGAAAACAAGCAAATGGCTATGATGAACCAATCTGTCAATAATCGCACTGGTCAGTTTTTCGTCATAGAAAATACCGTTCCATTTACTGAATTCCAAATTCGTTGTGATTATCACGCTCCTTTTCTCATAGCATTCTGAAATAACCTGAAACAAAAGCTGTGAGCCATCTTTTTCAAAAGGAACATATCCCCATTCATCACAGATCAGAAGGTCAGTTTTTCGCAACTGTTTCATGAATCGTTGCAATTCCCCCTTAGCCTTTGCCTCACTTAAAAGATTAACTAATGTTGCCGTACGATAGAATTTTACCTTCTTTCCTCTGGAACAAGCTGCAACCCCAATGGCCGTGGCCATATGGCTCTTACCGGTTCCTACAGGTCCATAAAGAATCAGGTTTTCAAGCCTGTCAATAAAAATTCCGGTTTTTAGTTCTTCAATACTAATAGCTTTTGGTATCTGAATATCCTGAAATTCATAGTTTTCAAAGGTCTTTATGACATCAAAGCCTGCAGATTTTAGATTCCTGTTTTTTCTGACAAGTTCCCGATGGTCTAATTCTATCTTTAGAAGCTGTGCAAGAAAATCAGCATGATCAGTTGCGATAATCTTCGAATAGCTATTGTAGATATTCATACCAATCCGGAGTTCCTTGCAATACTGCTTAATCAACATATCAGAAGTCATAGCTGCAGCCCTCCTGAAGTAATCAGTTGATCATAAATCTTTATGTCGGGTATATATTTCTTAAGTTCCGGAACTTTATCAGGCAATGGTATTTCCGGTTCCGGTAAAGTTCCGGTCGTTAAACGACAATATGTTGCCCAAATACTATCAGGATCGCTAACCCCTAATTTTAGCCCTTCTTCAAACGCTTCTATGGCTGTGTCAATACCTGTGGTTGCTGTCATCTTGGCAAACAACTTTAAAGTCTGCTTTTTTCTCTCATAATCACTTTTATCCAGATATTCTTTAAGGATTTGTGGCAATTGACTGTATAGTCCTGTATATTTTAATGCAGTCGGTCTTTTGCTCATAAGTGCAAGATAGGGAATCCAGTTCATTGATTCCTTTTCTTCTCCGTAAAGCCGTTTGTGTCTGATAATGTGATTGCAGTCTTCATCAAGTATTTCTACATCAAAAGCACCTGCTTTAACAATGACCTGTCGCTTGGCCATATTAGGAGAAGTCGAATAAATTCTGCCGTCAAACTTAACTTTTCCGTAGTTGTCAGTTTTAGCGAATTCATGTATGTACACCTCAAAAGGAACTTTCGGAAGTTTCAAGAATTCCTGTTTATCTTCCTGAAATAAATCTTTGATTAGCCCATATCCCTTGTAATGCATTCTATTCATATCCCGGTCACATCTTAAAAGAAGCTCTTTGTTGTATTCCTTTAAATCCTTAAATTCTGGAATTGGTACAAGCATATTCCGGCGATGATATCCAACCTTGTTTTCCACAGAACCTTTTTCATGTCCACTGTTAGGATTACAGAAATTGCTCTGAAAACCATAATGCATCATGAATCTTAAAAATCCTTTGGTTAAATCCCGTTCTCCATACTCCTTGATTTTCTTAACAATCGTAGACATGTTGTCAAACCATATGGCTGTCGGAACACCGCCGATGTGTTCAAAGATTGCTTTCATGCCTTCCAACAAGCATTCCTGGTTCATACTTTTGAACAGTTGCATGTGACCGCCATTACTGTGAGGATAAGCAATATTTAAGTAATATCCGTCATATGCAATACCGTTCTCGATAAACCGAGCCTCTCCAAAGTCTGCCTGCGCTTCTCCCGGAGGATGTTCCAACGGAAGAAACCCGTTCGTATCCATCTCCAATCCCTTTCGGATTTCCGCAACTAATTTCCTGACTGATCTCTCACTGGCATCAAATTCAGCACCATACAGCTCTTTTAACCGGTCATACACCCTTTTTGCAGTGTGCCGCTGTTTATGTGGTGCTTTCTTGTCGTTGATAAGCCATGCAGTGACTATGCTCCTATATGGAGATAACTTGCCTTGTCTCCTTTGTTTAGGACGGAGTGTCTGATTAAAGTCTTCTTTCTCCACATACTTTTTAACAGTTTCAAAGTCGTGCCCGGTAATTCGAGATATTTTCCTTAAACTCTTGCCTTCAAATTTCTTCATGTTTCTGATACGATATATTTGCTCCATTGTTAGCATCCTTTCTTTACCCCCTTCAAGTATGGACAACTTAAAGGGTATTATTTTTCAGGGGTGCCCGCAATGGAGTTTCCAATTTATGCAGGGATTTTTAAGTTCCGGAACGCTCGGTTTTTATTGTACCAAAAACAGTTTTAGGGTATTATATCCTTGAACTGATGATGGTCGGTTATGAGTTATTATGGTATATTAGCCATATAAAAGCATAAGGAGGTTGAGCTGAATGAGTATGATAAAAAAAGCCATGTACCTTGGATTAGGTATTTTTAGTGTTACCCGTGAAAAAGCGGAAAAATTAATGAATGAGTTGGTGGAAAAAGGCGAGATGTCAAGCGATGAAGCCAAACAGACTATTGATGATTTGCTGGCCAGAGGAGAAGAAGAAAGACAGGCTCTGCGTAAAATGGTTAAAGAAGAAATAGAAGGCTGGCACAAAGATTTTTCCCTGGTAACGCGTAGTGAGTTTGAATCATTAAAAGCTAAGCTGGAAGAATTGCAACAGAAATAATATAGCC
>JAGODU010000344.1 GCA_017998095.1 Prolixibacteraceae bacterium
GGCAACAAATCAGCGACCTGTTGGGTTTTCATGATTTGACGCAGGAAGAAGTAAATCAAATATATCACCAACTCAACACCCAATTATTGACTATCGACCCTGAGGTTGAGCTTTCGTTGGCTAATGCGGTCTGGTATAGAAATAGCTTCACTGTAAAACAAGAATTTATTCGAACCATGCAAGAGGTTTTTGATGCACAAACTCAATCGCTCGATTTCAATAATCCTGAAGCACTAAAAACCATCAATCAATGGGCATCCGACTGCACGAAAGGAAAAATTACCAAAGTGCTTACCGAGATCAAACCTTTTGAGGTGATGTTTTTAATGAATGCCCTCTATTTTAAGGGCACATGGACTTATTCTTTTGATAAAAAACTCACTACTGATGCATTCTTTTATCCTGAAGGACAAGTTCCCCTGAAAGTTTCTATGTTGAATGGAGAAATCCCTTTAAAAATTTATGGCACAAACGATTTCACAGCAGTGGAAATGCCTTACAATCAGCAGAATTTTGTGATGGACATACTGTTGCCAACAGGAAAATTATCGGAATTTTTAAGCAATTTCACTTCTGATACATATAATTCACTGATGACCTCTTTTGAATCTGTAGAGCCTTCGAAAATTCATCTTTCGATGCCTAAATTTGCTTTCAGTTACGAGAAGAAACTCAATGAGCAGCTTAAAATGATGGGTATGACCGATGCCTTCGATCCTGACATGGCCGATTTTAGTGGTATTTCCGACGAAAATATATATATCAGTTTTGTAAAACAAAATACATTTATCAAACTCGATGAAGAAGGAACCGAAGCTGCAGCAGTTACCACCATTGGAATGGAAAATACCTCCGCTAATCTCAATCAACTTATCATCAATAAACCATTTATTTTCAGCATTCGTGAGCGAACTACCAACACGCTTCTATTCATCGGCAAGGTAGAAATGCCTTAAATTCAGAGAAGAAGCTTGTATTAATTGACTAAAACATACAATCTATTGATTTACAGCATAGAATCATTCTCCATCAAAAAATTCCCTGCCAACATCAAATGGTTTTAATTTTATTCAACCCCTTTATGAAATCAAATAGAAACTTATATTTGAAGAAACCATGGCAAACTGAATCGGTTTTAATAACAGTTTGCTAAAGTATGGAGTTCATAGTAAGGCAAATCAGTTAACTGAAATTTAAACTCTGAGTCATTTATATAAAAATTTTTTCAGAGCTTCCACCTAAAAAGAATATTGTGAGAAGAAAATATTTCACAATTTGGATATAGGTTTAAAAAAAGCCCGAGGAAACCCGGGCTGAGAGAGAATATTTTATTTTGTAAAAGGATTTTTATCTTGATAATATCATTCTTTTGGTTTCTATTGTTTTTTCATTCATCTTTAACTGGTAGAGATAAATTCCATTTGGTTGCTGGTTGCCATTTTCATCTTTCCCATCCCAGATGGCCTCATCCTGTCCTGATCTCGAGGGTATAAATTCCAATTCTCTTATGGGTTGTCCTTGGATGTTGTAAATTTCTATTTGAATGCGTTCATTTAGGTTTGTCTGATTAGGAGGAATACTGAATAAAATTTTAGTAGAAGTAGAGAATGGATTTGGAGTATTTTGGGATAGGGAGAAAATAGGTTTTTCTATTTCTTCGTCTATCCCGACGGTCTTGTCATATTTTATTATGCGATAATCGGTGTTTAGCCAGGGGCTAAAATATCCTGTAACATAGAGATAACCAAGATTATCCACGGCCACACTCATGGAACAATCGCTTTCGCCTGAGTCGTAAGCTTTGTTCCATTGAAGAAGGCCTTCCTTATCGTAACATATCGTCATAAAATCGTAGTCAATCCCATTGTCGGAAAAGCCAGTGACATACACGAAATTATCATCTATAGCCACACCCATCGCTATATCGGTATTGCTTGTGTCATAAAACATGATCCATTCAAGATGACCCTCTTTGTCGTAGGAAAGAGTCATAAAGTTGGAGTTGGTCCCAGTTGTAGAGTAACCCGTGATATAGACGAGATTTTCATCCACTGCGATACAGTTAGCACTTTCGGTATTACCTGCGTCGTAAACCTTGTTCCATTGAAGATTAGCATCCTTGTCATAACAAATCGTCCGAAAGTCTCTGTCGAAACCGTTGTAAGAAAAGCC
Source organism: Prolixibacteraceae bacterium (assembly GCA_017998095.1). Next base: position 2,173 of record JAGODU010000344.1, read on the forward strand.
CGTTACATAGATGAAGTTATCATCCACTGCCACACTATGGGACTCGTCGTTAGAACCCGAGTCGTAAACTTTTTCCCATTGAAGATGACCCTCCTTGTCATAGCAGATCGTCCGAAAGTCTGAGTCGGTACCATAATAAGAGACACCCGTAACATACACGGAATTTTCATCCACTGCGACACAGTAAGCAGTTTCGGTATTACCTGCGTCGTAACCCTTGTTCCATTGAAGATTACCTTCCTTGTCATAACAAATCGTCCGAAAGTCTGAGTTGGTACCGTTGTGAGAAAGGCCAGTTACATAGATGAAGTTTTCATCCATTGCAATACTATAAGCCTCATCGTTATAACCTGAGTCGTAGAACTTTTCCCATTGAAGATTGCCATCTGAGTCATAACATGATATCAGAAAGTCAAAGTCTACCCCACTGGAGGTTAGACCCGTTACATAAACAAAGTTGTCATCGGCCACTATATCTTGGATATAATCCTCATTAACTGTACCATGGACTATGTTCCAAATGATATTTGGTGGATCACCAAATGAATTCGAGGCAAATGAAAGAGATGTTGCAAAAAATGCAAGAATAATTGCCAAAACTGACTTTTTCATTTTTTTGAGTTTAAAGTGGTTGATTCTAATATTAAGAAAGATATTGGTTGTTATCTATTTGGATGGAATAATTCACAAGACTTACTAATGATTTTATAATCATTACAAAGATACAATAATTTTTCGAAAAAAGCAATATATTTAAAAAAACTCCTCCATTTTTTCATGTGGAGGAGTTTCTTTATTATCGGAGCGAAAGAACCAGCTATCTAGTGTCAGAAATCTGAGATGTGATGGATTATTTAACTTCTTCGAAGTCGGTGTCTTCTACTGGTCCATCACTTTTTCCTTGATTTTCGTTTCCATAATGAGGTTCTTGCTGTGATGATTGCTGGGTAGCTTTGTACATTTCTTCGCTTGCGGCTTGCCATGCCTGAGTCATTCGAGTCATAGCCGAGTCGATAGCGGTTATATTGCGCTGTTTATGAG
>JAGODU010000345.1 GCA_017998095.1 Prolixibacteraceae bacterium
CAGAGTGAAATTTTCTTGATTTGGAAAAGAATGCCAGCCCCATTGAGACATGGTTCCCAGAGAAATACCATTTTCATAAAACTCAGGAAATGTTTGCATACCTGTGATATCTGCAGTGAAAGCAAATTCTCCATTACCAAGCGTTAAGGAATTCAAAGGATTAACTTCAGTATTTGTAATATTGTGGCGTGTAACAACTTTATATCTGTCTATATGATTCCTGCTTTTGGAGTTATTACATGAAACTAGTAAAATCAATATAAAAGGAATGAGTTTATACATGCCGGATTATTGTTTTTTGAGAACAGAAATCAGCTCAAACAACTCCCAATCAACAATATCATTAAATTCTCTTTTAGTAGGATTAATTATATATTGCTTGTCTTCAGCATTTAAAGTATCAACATCAACTATCCTTGATAAATTACTTACAGACCTTGAATCACCGTTCAGCATGTACAAAGCAAGTTTATCTTCATAAAAGTTAGCCATATACACATCATAACATTGACCTTCTTTAAAAGTTGCAAAATAAAAGTCTTTATAATATTTTACGATTACCTGTGATGAATCAATAATTTCAGACGACAAACCAAAATATTCTCCATTAACTTTTATTGAATCCTTAAATACAGCTACATCTAAAGTTGAATCAGCATATTCTCCTATCAAATCTTTTGAAAATGCTTTAACAAGCTTGCCATTAGCAGGCTGGGGAGTTTTGAAATAAACCTTTTCACAAGAGGTTAAAACAATCAATAATAAAGGAATAAAATACTTCAGTTTCATCATTTCATTTTATCATGTTCCCAATTTATGAATTATTTCTGTCTTATACTCCAACCTCTTACCAAATATATACCAAATACCAATCAAACACCATAAGAAAGTTTCCTTATGGTGTTTGATTGGTATTTGGTAAGAATTTGGTATATATTTGGTATAGATGTTTTATAGCCTGTCCAATAAAAAAACACTCCGGTTATTTCAATTTTAGAAACAACCGGAGTGAATGTGAAAATATTTCAGATTGAGAATTAACTTAAGTAATTAAACTTCCCAGGTATTACCGCTTTTAAGCAAATCGTCCATGCAGGTAAATTTCCTTTTTGACTGAACTTCAGAAATCTGGTTTGTCATTTCTTCATCATACACATAATCTTTGACAGCGCGAATAACACCAAAAGCAACAGGCATTTCAGGAAAACACATATCAATAAGAGAAGATTGAATATTGCTGTCCCGATCATTAGCATCATGAACAAGAATATCATCGATAGTATAGTTGTCCTGGCCAATAGTTACAGCTTTAAGCTTACCTTTTTCCATAACAATACCTTTATCCTTGTTTACGCCGAAAATCATTTTTTCGCCATGTTTCAGATATATTTGGCGATCTTCCCTGTTTTCAGCCTTAGTTATTTCTTCATGAATTCCGCTATTGAAAATGACGCAATTCTGAAGTACTTCAACAACTGAAGTACCCTTGTGTAAAGCAGCTTCTTTTAAAATTTCCTGACTCATTTTCAGGTTGCCGTCAATAGAGCGGGCAAAGAAAGTACCTCTTGCCCCGACAGTAAGTTTACCCGGGCTGAAAGGATCTTCCACAGTTCCAAACGGAGAAGATTTGGTTTTAAAACCTCTGTCGGTTGTTGGAGAATATTGTCCTTTAGTCAAACCATAAATCTTGTTGTTGAAAAGGATAACATTAATATCAACATTTCTTCTTACCATGTGAATGAAGTGGTTACCTCCAATAGCAAGTGCATCGCCATCGCCGGTAATTTGCCAAACATGAAGGTTTGGATTAGCACATTTTACACCTGTTGCAATAGCAGAAGCTCTGCCGTGAATAGTATGAAAGCCAAAAGTATCCATATAATACGGCAAACGTGAAGAGCAGCCAATTCCTGAGATAACGGCGTAATCAGCTTTCCTTTTACCAAGGTCGGCCATTGTTTTCTGGATGGCATTAAGAATAGCATGGTCGCCGCAACCGGGGCACCAGCGCACTTCACTTGAACTTTTAAAATCTTTGATATCGTATTTATAATCAGTCATTATTTACCCTCCAGAATTTTAATTGCATTATTTTTAATCTCTTCAACAGAGAAAGGTAATCCCTGAATCTTATTGAATTGCAGATAGCTGAACTGAGGAAGCTTATCGCGCAGGTATGCGGCAAACTGTCCAAGGTTCAATTCACAAACAACAATCTTTTTATACTTTGAAAATATTTCTGCAGTATTTGCAGGAAGCGGGTTAATGTAGTTAAAATGAGCAAGTCCGACTGATTTTCCTTCTTCATCAAGTTCTTTTACCGCACTAACAAGATGGCCGTATGTACCACCCCAACCTACAATGAGTAATTCGCCCTGAGAACATCCATAGGTTTCAAGATTTGGAACCATGTCAACAATGCGGGCAACCTTTTCAGCCCTTAGTCGGCACATTAATTCGTGATTTTCAGGAACATGACTTACTCCACCGTTTTCATCCTTTTCAAGGCCGCCAATTCGATGCTCGAAGCCTTCCATTCCGGGAACTGCCCATTCTCTGACAAGATCAGAGTTCCTTTTATATGATTTAAAGTTAGAGCTATCTTTAGCTTTATTAATTTTAATATCAGGCATATCCTTCATAGAAGGAATCTTCCATGGTTCACTTCCATTTCCTAAAAAGCCGTCAGTAAGAAGAATTACCGGGGTCATTCTTTCCAAAGCTATTTTAGCAGACATATATGCGTAGTAGAAGCAATCGCTGGGAGAGCTGGCAGCCAGAACGGCAACCGGGCTTTCACCATTACGACCGTATAATGCCTGCATTAAGTCGGCTTGTTCAGTTTTGGTAGGCAAGCCAGTTGAAGGTCCACCTCTCTGAACATCAACAACAACAAGTGGAAGTTCTGCCATTACAGCCAGACCGATAGCTTCACTTTTCAAAGCTAATCCCGGGCCTGAAGTTGAAGTGACCCCAAGGTCACCGGCAAAAGAAGCACCTATTGCTGAACAGATTCCTGCAATTTCATCTTCAGCCTGAAAGCTTTTAACCCCAAGATCTTTTCTTTCTGAAATGGCATGAAGAATATCTGTAGCCGGTGTAATAGGGTATGAACCAAGGAATAGTTCAAGCCCTGCTTTTTCAGCAGCTGCAATAAGTCCCCAGGCAGTTGCTGTGTTGCCGTTTATAGTTCTGTATATACCTTTTTCAAT
>JAGODU010000346.1 GCA_017998095.1 Prolixibacteraceae bacterium
TCAACAATGAATGTTTGTCCTCCGACAAGTTCCGGCTGTACAACAATTCTCATCCATGCTTCGCTGTCGGCAGGTCCGATTCTTCCTATTCCTGCCTGTGTCAGCATAAAATGTTCATCAAAAACAGTTGTTGAGGGCACATCGGGAGACTGCAGGAGAAAAGTAAAAGTGGCTGATTCATTCGGCAAAACAATCTCCGGCTTCATCAGAGCCGGTTGAGAAACAGATTGCCATCTGGCTTTGTTATAAAAAGGACTTGTCCTTGTTTCCGGTCTGGCTAAAACTAATTTTGTGTCTGCGACTGTCCATGTTGATGTTCCGATATTATCGTAAACAAGTGTAACGGTCTGTTGTGAATTGCATTCCATAATTGATGAATAAGTTTTGGTTTTCAAACGTGCATCATATCCTTTTGTTTTTGGTGCAGTTGATATTACAGCTATTGCATTTGAGCAGGCTCTCTCACCTTTATGATCATATTCTCCATTATCAGAAGGGTAATTTAAAACTCCATTATAAAGTTCACCTTTACCATAAAGAGTTGTTGAACCTCCCCCATCTAAGTTGAGGGCATTTGGACAGCCAAGTTGCTCCATTACTATTGCAGTTTCTTCGCAAGTCATCCCGTCCGCAAGTTCTGTACGCCCGTCAGCTGCCAGCAATATCAGATGATTATTTGCAGTAATTCCGACAGCACTTCTCGGATTTCTGCCGGTGCAGTGTGCTCCTATTGCAGTAAGGTCATCTGATGGAATTACTCCGCCGATAATCAGCAAAGGTCCGCATGCCATAATGTCAGGATGTGTTACGTCGTTTTTCCAGCCTCCTGTCGGGATTTTAATAACGGATTCGGTATTTGATGAATTCATTGCTATTGCTCCCTCATATCCCCATGGGGAGAAAAGGGCACCTCCGGGAGGAATTTCTGATCCGTTTATTCTCAGATATGTCCTATGCCCGCCGACAGAAGTATCAAAATATGTCCCGTTTATACCGGCAACTGAATCAGGAAACTGGGAAGGTATCATTGTGCTGGTCAATTGGCGACCTGTTGTCAGATATGGAAATTCAATTGAGACATTGGGATTATTAAGGTCAGCATCAATATAGCTGATGGTTTGTTTTGAGCCGAAAAGATTATCAAAAAGATAATATCGCCAGATTACACCTGAGCCTATTTCTCTTTCAAACCAATCGGCATCAGAAAGTGTTTGCTGTGCCTTTATACTCACAGTCAATGATATCAATATAATCAGAATTAAAAATAAGTTGATGTTTCTTTTTGAAATCAAACTGGTTTTCATTTTTAAAGAATCCTTTATATTATTTTAAATTTCTGTTCATAATATTTCATTAACATAGTCAAACTCGGTTATATTTATTCAAGAACAATTATCAGGATTTAAATGATTTATGAGCCAATCGCGAAATAGGTGTTTTTGACAATAAATTTAAGGGATTAATATATTTATAGTATAAATCTGGATTATACGAAAATGATTTTAAGCCAAATCTTTTTAATTTTTTAATATTTTTCTATTAAAACATGTCTATTTTATCATTTTGAACTATTTATGGGCATATTTTCCCCATTGAATTTTCGGGTTTAACCTGTAGATGAAAATTAAGATGTTTTTATGCGACTTGAAAGTATCGCCGGATTTTTTCTTCTTCTCCTGATTTTATATATCCTATTGCTGTTGATGTCATTGCTATCATTGTTAATGCAACTTTAAGTTGAGTCCGTTTTAATCCAAAAATGCGATGTTCTTCAAATCCAAACATATTATCTATTCTGGAAAAAACTCTTTCTGTGCTTGTGCGTTTATTGTATTCTCTCTTAAATTTTTTTGAATGGGAATAGATAGGAAGAAAAAGTCTTGGATCTTTGTTTATCGGTATCCTTACTATGCGTCCAAATCCTTTGTCTTTTATCATGCTTCTGCAACAACCTTGATTCTCACATTTTTTACCATATGCTGCTGCCGGGCAGCGAAATTTTAATGTCCCCCTGTCTTTCTCATAACCATGACATTGCATAGGGGAGTATTCTTCTCCTAATTTAAAGGGCTGAATCTTACAGAAAACTTGTCCTGTTCCTGAATAATATATTGTATCGCTCTTCGTTTCATCTATAGGAATCATTTCCATCTTTTTGCTGAGATTACGAGCAGGAATTATCGGAGAAATGCCATATTTCTCATAAATATATTGCTTATCTTCTCCATCATCAAAACCTCTATCTGCCGAAAAAGTCTTTGTGCGTTTAAGAAGCCCCGTATGTCTTTCCGAAATCTCTCTGAGCATGGTTTTTAAATACGGGGATTCATGTTTGCTTGCTTTAGTAACTTTAAAAGAAACCGGTAATTCATATTTGGAATCACAAATCATATGAAGTTTATACCCCAGCCAACTAATTGTATGTTCGCCGGATTTTAATTCATTATCAGGAACTGATTCTTTCTTAAATCCCAAATCCGCATCTTTATCATCTTTTCTATATGAAATAATAGCTTTCCCATCCATTGCTAAATCTTTTCCAAAATCAGGCAATAATTTCTTGAGTTTTTCAATATTGCTATGCAAAATCTCATCTATTATATTTTGATATTTGATAAGTTTTGTAAAAAAACGATAATATGCGTCTTTGCTTGGAACTGCGTCTTCACATAAAAGTGGATTAAAACCACACACTTGGCGAAGTTCAGCATTACGCTTGAGTTCTCTTATCAAAGAAGCCGTTGTTGGATGAGCGAAAATGATTCCTGCAAGAATTGAATTCCACATTGCTTCAATAGGATAATCATTACGCCTCCCTTTGCGGTCTTCGTATAAAGCATCTATTAATTTACGATCTTTGATAGAGAGAAGTAACTTCTTAAATCTGGTGAGATCAGAAGATCTTTCTACATCTTGCCATGAGAAAAGAGAACTTTTTATTATTGCCATTTTTTAAGCCTTTCTTTCTTTTTTTTGTGTGTGTAATGAGAATATATTTCTCTAAGGAAGAAAGGCTTTTTCAATTATAATTTTCATTTGGGTGAATTTTTTTTAAATTAACTAAAATACAATCCCAAAACCTTATTTTAAAAGGGTGCTTTGGGTGAAGGCAAAATTTTATCCGACGTGAAACCTTTATCCGGTAAATAAATCAATATTTCGCGAATAGCTC
>JAGODU010000347.1 GCA_017998095.1 Prolixibacteraceae bacterium
ATAAAGTAATTCATTACTGTTGGTTTGGAAAAAATCCCAAACCTAAGCTGATACTTAAATGCATTGAAAGTTGGAAAAAGTACTGTCCTGACTACGAAATCAAGGAGTGGAACGAAGACAACTTCGATGTTAACTGTTGCAACTATGTCAAAGAGGCATACGCAGCAAGAAAATGGGCATTCGTATCCGACTATTGTAGGTTCTATGTACTATATCATTATGGCGGTATATATCTGGACACAGATGTGGAGTTGTTGAAACCGCTTGATAAGTTAAGCGAGAACTTTGTCGGTTTTGAAAGTAAAAATAGAGTTAATAGTGGTTTGATTAGAGGGGCAGTGTCTGGTGATATAATTTGTAAGCTGATGCTTGATTCTTATAAGGAATCAAGTTTCCTTAATCCGGATGGGTCGCTGAATCTTTTAACAGTCTGTGATCGAGAAACGGATATTTTGTGTGCACACGGAATGAAAAAGGATAATACATTGCAAATTATTGATGGAACAACTGTTTATCCATCAGAGTACTTCAACCCTATGGATTTAACAACAGAAAAAATTAAGCCCACGAATAAAACAGTTTCTATTCATCACTATGCTGCTAGTTGGGTCAGCAAGAATGAGCGTATGCGTGGGAGGATAGCAAAATGGATATATCTTTTTTTCGGGAAAGATACAGCAGAAAAAATTAGAAAATTGCTTGGCAGGAAAGGGAAAAAATAAAATAAGTGACAATTTTGAAAGGAGGATGTTAGGTGAGCGCTAAAATTGGTCTAGTTACTTTTTTTCGTAATAACTATGGTTCAGCTCTGCAATGCTATGCAACGAAAACGTTTTTACAGAAAAATGGCTATGAATGTGATGTGTTGTATGAATATAGCTATGGTTACGAAAAACTTAAGAACCGCATCAAATACCTTTCGAAGATTGCTTTATGCTCATTTCTATATCGAGAATTTGCAAAAAATAGAAAAGAAATCAAGATAAGTGAAAGGAAAGCCACTCTCTCAAAGGCATCTATATTTCTTATTGATTGGTTTAGCGAGACTGTTTTGCAGCCTAAAGGTTTGGAATATAGCCTGTTGAATGATAAACGGTTTGCTGATGTATACGATTTTTTCATAGCAGGCAGTGATCAAATATGGGGCGGCGGTTATTTGGTTCGACCGTTTATGTTCTTGGAATTCGCTCCTAATGAAAAGAAAATTGCATTATGTCCAAGTTTTGGGGTAGAATATATTAAGAAGTTTAACGTCCGTCAATTTAAAAAATCAATTAGTAAATTCCCGAAGTTGTCTGTTCGGGAAGAATCCGGACAACGAATAATTGAAAAATTGACTGGACGAGAAGTACCTATATTGTCAGATCCGGTAATGCTTCTTGATACTGATGAATGGCATGAGTTTGCACATAATAGCTCTATCAAGCAACAGAACTATATTTTTGTACATTTTCTTGGCACACCAAGCGAGGTTGCTATTCAATGTATCAATCAAATTGCCTCAGAATTTGAGCTCAGTGTTGTATGCTTTGCTAATAACTACAATGCCTATGATGTATTAAAATCACATAATTTTGTCGATGGCTCTCCTTATGACTACGTTTCTTTGATTGAAAATGCTTCCTTTGTTTGCACTGACTCTTTTCACACATCACATTTTTCAATAATCTTCAATAGAAAATTTTTTACTTTTGAGCGTAATTACGGTCACCATAATAAGCAGAGTACACGAATTCACAATCTGTTTTCAACGTATGAGTGCAGTGAACGTTTTTTAATGGACGGGACAATTCCAGATGAGTTATTGAATGCTACGCCAAATTTTGATGTGATTAAAGAATCAAAAACAAAAGGAATACGAGATTATTTATTGTCTTCACTCCCTCAAGTCACTCATATTAAGGCTGAAAACGAAATAAAAAGTAGAAATGAATGCACAGGATGCATGGCGTGTGCAGCAATTTGTCCGAAAGATGCAATTTCTACCACCTATTCAGAATTTGGTTATAGAATCCCTGTGGTTGATAACAGCAAGTGTGTTCAGTGTGGATTATGTACAAAAGTATGTAGAGCGTTCTTAACACAGCCGGAATCCTCCACAAGTGATTCCTATATTGCTTATAATACTAATGATGACATGCGTTTGCAATCAGCATCAGGCGGTGTGTTTTCAAGTTTGGCGAAATCATTTATTGAGCAAGGTGGCGTTGTTGCTGGCTCAAATTTATCATTTGAAAATGGCGAGGTAACAGTTAAACACATTGTAGTTGATAATGCAAATGATATGATGTTATTGCTTGGCTCGAAATACGTGGAAAGCGATTGCAGTTCTGTTTATCGTTCGATTGAAGATCATCTAAAAAAGGTGTAGCTGTATTATTCTGTGGAACCTCTTGTCAGGTAAAAGCACTCTATCGTTATATGGAGATTCGTCATATCAGTACAGATGGCCTATATACAATTGATCTGATATGCCATGGAGTCCCCGGTATTAAACTATTGAGAGACTATCTTGACGAAACAGGTTTTAAACTTGATGATAACGCTGATTTGAAGTTTAGAACAAAAAATAATGGAGTTATCAGTTTTCAGTTTTCAGGAAAAACTGATAACTCCGGTAATATGACCATACCGGCTTCACATTCAAGCTATTATGACCTATTCCTACACAGTGATTCATATAGAGATCAGTGCTATCAATGTGAATATGCGAATGATAACAAGCCGGGCGACATTACTATTGGTGATTACTTTGAAGCAAGGCAGGACTATCCTGAGTTGTTTCAAAAAGGTGGTATACTGTACGATTCAGACTATTTGAATTGTTTGCTTGTGAATTCTATTAAGGGACAAGAATTGCTTAAAACTTATGGTAATCAGCTTAGACTGTACCCTATTTCACGTCAACGTGTACAGCTTAGTCACTCAAATTTGTGTAAGCCTTCTACATATGGGCGTTTACGACTTGATGCGAAAGAGCAATACCAAAAACACGGGTTTAAAGGTATTGAAAAGCGATACAAAAGTATATTCCTATACAACAATATGATCTTGAGAATAAAGAAATTAGCTAAAGTCATTCGTCACCTCAGATGCAGATAGTTATGCTGATACAAAAACAATTTTGAAAAATACACCGGAGGTGTTTATTTTAGTCATATGAAAAAAGAC
>JAGODU010000099.1 GCA_017998095.1 Prolixibacteraceae bacterium
ATGTTAATTTCCCTTTATAGTCGGAAATTGAAACTTCTTTATTGTCTGTTAATTTTAAGCTAAAATCAGGAATCTTATTTCCTTTTTTAAGAATATCAGTTTCTTCAGGTTCGATAGCAAATGATATGTCGAAGAAAATTAATAAAATGCTTAGTAATGTGATTATTCGCATCTAAATTTGTTTTTGTTTTTATAAAGTTTGCATTGTAATAAATAAAGCAATAATTTTTGAGACTTTTAAAGATTTAATACAACAAAATATATGGAACGTAAAATTAGTCATTTACAGCCAGTTGCAGTATGGGGCAATTTTGAGGACATCTGCATGGTTCCCCGTCCTTCAAAGAAAGAAGGTAAGATAATTGCTTTTCTTGAAGAATTTGCAAGAAAAAATGACTTGGATTTTAAAAAAGATGAAGTAGGGAATATTCTAATAATAAGAAATGCTTCGCCCGGTTTTGAAACTAAGCCGGTAATAATTTTACAAACCCATATGGATATGGTTTGCGAAAAGAATAGCGATGTGGTTCATGATTTCGATAATGATACAATTAAACCCTATGTTGACGGAGAATGGGTTACAGCAGGAGTAACTACATTAGGAGCAGATTGTGGAGTAGGAATGGCAGCACAGCTGGCATTGCTTACTGATAAGGATTTGAAGGCAGGTAAAATCGAATGTCTTTTTACTGTTGATGAAGAAACTGGCCTGACCGGTGCGTTTGCTATGAAAGCAGGTTTTTTAAGCGGAAGCATTCTTTTAAATCTTGACTCTGAAGATGAAGGTACGCTATATATTGGATGTGCAGGTGGCGCTGATACTGTTGCTGATTTTGGTTATATAAGAAAAGAGGTGCCGAAGAATTTTTTTCCTGTTAAGATCAAGATCAGTGGTTTGATGGGAGGACATTCAGGAGGAGATATTCATGAAGGAAGGGGAAATGCCAATAAAATACTTGCAAGGTTTCTTTTTCAGTCACTTAATAAATATGATCTTAAACTTTCGAGCATATCCGGAGGCAACCTTAGAAATGTAATTGCAAGGGAAGCAGAAGCTGTTGTACTTATTCCATCAGATAAAAAAGAAAGTCTGGTTGTTGATTTCAACATTTATAAAAGTGATATTACAAATGAAATTGGAAGGCTTGAAAAAGAATTGAAGATGGATCTTGGAACAACAGATATGCCGGATTTTGTTATTGACGAAGATTGTACCAAACGACTTATTAATTCGTTATTCATTTGTCCTCACGGGGTGCAGGCGATGAGCCTCAGAATGCCCGGTATAGTTGAAACATCAACGAACCTTGCTTCTGTAAAAATGAATGATGGGAACATAATACAAGTGACCACAAGTCAAAGGAGTGAAATTGAATCCGCCAAATTCAACATCTGCAATATTGTGGAATCAATATTTGTAAATGCAGGAGCAGTAGTACGTCATTCTGATGGATATCCGGGCTGGACACCTGAGCCAGATTCAGAAATATTAAAGCATACAGTCAATTCATATATAAAGTTGTTTGGTAATGAACCTATAGTAAAATCTATTCATGCAGGATTGGAATGTGGACTATTCAAAGAAAAATACCCTCATTTGGATATGGTTTCATTTGGTCCGACAATTACAGGAGCACATTCGCCGGCTGAAAGAATTGAAATAAGTACTGTAGAAAAGTTTTGGAGGCTGCTGTTAGATGTAGTTTCCAATGTATAAATAGACACAAGACACAAGACACAAGACACAAGACACAAGACACAAGAAAAGGGCATGTGCTTTAAAAAACAGATAACCAATCTTGATACTTGCGTCTTGCTACTTGATACTAAAAATGAGACACAAGACACAAGACATAAGACACAAGACACAAGACACAAGACACAAGAAAAGGGCTTAGTACATTGAAATACAGATAGACCAATCTTGATACTTGCGTCTTGCTACTTGATACTAAATATTATGAGCGATATAATTTTTTCCAGGAATGTAATTGAATTTACCAAAGTAGCAAGTGAGTATTGCACTTTTATTGAAAATTATGATTCAATGAAGAGGAAGCAATTCCTTGAGACAGCACAAAAGATACTTGCATTATTATATTTGAAGGTTTCACTTTTGCCAGTTATAGAAGGAGATGAAGCTGAAACTCCCGAAAAAACTGTTACTGAAGTTGATTATAATTTTCTGCTTGAAAAGATAAGTGCAAAGCTTGGACAGTTTGATAGTTATCAGGAAGTTTTCCTTCCAGAGATGCAATTCAGCGATGTTCCTTTGTCGTCATCTATATCAGAAAATTTATGTGATATATATCAAGACCTGAAAGATTTTATATTTGCATTCAGAATTGGCACTTCAGATATAATGACTGATGCATTGTGGGAATGTCAGAATAATTTTAAAGAATATTGGGGACAAAAACTTGTAAATGGGCTAAGGGCTATTCATTCGCTTATTTATAGTGAAGAAGGCCTGAATGAAAATTAAAGCAGGATGATTTATAAAGAGGAGATTACCAAGGAAGAAATAGATGAACTGCCACTGCAGTCGTTTGAGGGTGATGTAATTATTGTTGATAACAGAGAGAAATTAGATTATGCTGTTTCTTACCTTCGTAATTCAGGAGTTATAGGTTTTGATACAGAGACGAGACCTTCATTTAAAAAGGGGCATGTCAATAAAGTTGCTTTATTACAGTTATCCACTGATGATAAGGCGTTTCTTTTCAGATTGAACCACTTTGAACTTCCGGTAGAAGTAACAAGATTGTTTACTGATCCGGGTATTATAAAAGCAGGGGTTGCCATTCGCGATGATATTAAATTGCTACAGAATAAAAGGAAATTTAAACCTGAAGGATTTGTTGAGCTTCAGGATATTGCTAAACAAAAAGGGATTAATTCTTTCAGTTTAAAGAAACTTTCAGCTATTGTTCTTGGACTTAAGATTTCTAAAGCTCAGCAATTATCAAATTGGGAAGCTGATGAATTGAATGAAGCTCAGATAAGATATGCAGCAACGGATGCATGGATTTCATACAAGATATATAAACAATTCTACAACGGGAAAGATGAATAATGATATGATTAAAATAGTATTGAAAAGTGGGAAGGAGCAATCAATCAAAAGATTTCATCCATGGATTTTTTCCGGAGCAATCAAGCAGATTAAAGGGAAGGTCGCCGAAGGAGATATTGTTACAATTTTTTCCAATGAAGGAGAATTTTTATGTATTGGTCATTATCAGATTGGATCAATAGCTGTTAGAATAATTTCTTTTGAAGATAAAGCTATCAATAATGATTTCTGGCGAGTAAAGCTTCAGAATGCCTTTAATGTCAGGAAATCGCTGGGATTAACTGATAATAATGAAACTAATACATATCGTCTTGTTCATGGAGAAGGAGATGGGATGCCGGGACTGATCATTGATTTTTATAACGGAACGGCTGTAATGCAAATGCATTCTGTGGGCATGTATCTTATAAGGCATCAGATAGCTGAAATTTTGAAGGAAGTGATGGGAGAGAGACTGATTGCTGTCTATGATAAAAGCTCTAAAACTTTACCCTTTAAAGCTGATTTGAGCCCTGTTGATGGATTTCTTGTCGGAGAGTCAAATTCAAAGATAGTTCTTGAATATGGCAATAAGTACAAGGTAGATTGGGAGGAAGGGCAGAAGACAGGCTTTTTCATCGATCAAAGAGAAAACAGATATTTACTGCAACAGTATTCTGAGGGGCGTGATGTATTGAATATGTTTTGTTACACAGGAGGTTTTTCATTTTTTGCATTGAGGGGTGGCGCACGCTTGGTTCATTCAGTTGATTCGTCTGTTAAAGCAATAGAACTTACAAATGAAAACGTTACTATGAACTTTGGTGATAATAAAAGGCATGAAGCTTTTGCAGCCGATGCCTTTGAATTCATGAAGGATATAAAAGACAAATACGACTTAATAATATTAGATCCTCCTGCTTTTGCCAAGCACAGGGATGCATTGGGGCAAGCACTTCAGGGTTATAAACGATTAAATGCACAAGCTTTCCGGCAAATAAGAAGTGGTGGTATCGTATTTACATTCAGCTGTTCCCAGGTTGTAAGCAAAGAAAAATTCAGGGAAGCAGTTTTCTCAGGAGCAGCAATAGCAGGTCGTTCTGTAAGAATATTACATCAGCTGACTCAGCCTGCTGATCATCCGATAAGTATTTATCATCCGGAAGGTGAATATCTTAAAGGTCTTGTTTTATATGTAGAATAAAGATTTAAAATATCTACTTCCTGAGAGTATTATATTAAATTTATTTCATAACTTGGATTTTGAATCCAAAACTAAAAGTTATGAAAGCATGTACTCCATTCATTACATTGTTGATAATATTGATTTTACAATGTATTTCTTCTTTTGCAGATAATAATAAATCAAGGTTTTCGGAGGATGCGCGAGCCCGTCATAAAAGAATCCATAGAGCATCAAATATTGTGACTGAAAACTTAAAATCTGCAAATCAATATAAGTACAAAATTGATAGTTTGATTGTACGGGATCTTTCAGATTATGAGGAACACAGGAAATATGTGTATTATGTTGATGAGAATAATTTTATGGATGAAGAAATTGAGTTCGTTTGGAGTAAAGAAAATAAATCATGGGTTAAAGACTATGGATATACTTATGTCATGGATGGAAATACACTTACAGATTATTACTGGTATTGGGATGGTACTTCTCAAAAGTGGGTAAATGAATATGCCTGTGTTTGTAAGTATAATGGAAAAGGACTTATAGAAGAAAAGGTTTTTTACAGCTGGAATTTAGAAAAGGAAGAATGGGATAATGAATATTATCATGTTATTTCTTACAGAGATGATGGTGAATATCTTTTGTGGATTGAGTACAAATGGTTGCCTGAATCAAATGAATGGAAAACAAATAGTAAGTGGGAGTATTCATATAAAGAAAATAGACTCAATAAGATTACAGGATACTATTCTAATGAAGATGGCACCTTTTTCCTTGATGACGAAGAAGTATTTACGTATGACTCAGGAATTTCTTTTGCTGAATCTGTGTATTGGGTCTGGGATGAAGAAACAAAACAGTTGGAAAAGGAGTCAAAATATATTTGCACATGGAATAAGGATGTTTTGTATAACGAAGTTGTTTTGCCATATTATTTTTATGAATATAGAAACAGGAATATGATTTTAGAAGAATCAGAGTATGAATGGGACAAAACCCAACAATTATGGAATAAAGCAGTTGTTAGCAATTATTATTACTCGGGAATAACTACCGGTAAAGATGAAATTTCTCTGAATGGAGGAGTTAATGTATATCCTAATCCTGTTTCAGACTTTGTAACAATTGAAAATATTAAAGATGGTTCGAGTATAGATTTGTACAATTATGAAGGTAAAAAAGTCAAATCATTGAATCTTTATGAAGGTAGTAAGTTTTCAATGTCAGAATTCTCCACAGGCATTTATTTTCTAAGGATTTCAAACAAGGATAAAGCAGAGATGTTTAAAGTAATTAAAAAATAAAAAAACCACTGTAATTTTCTTACAGTGGTTCAGTTTTATCTTTAGATTAAATTTATCCAAGATACGTTTTTAATAACTTGCTTCGGGAAGTGTGGCGAAGTCTTCTGATTGCCTTTTCTTTAATCTGGCGTACTCTTTCTCTTGTTAATCCAAATCGTTCTCCGATTTCTTCAAGAGTCATTTCCTGGCATCCTATACCAAAGAATAATCTTATAATGTCGCTTTCCCTTTCAGTTAAGGTAGCTAAAGCCCTGTCTATTTCACGAGACAGAGATTCCATAATAAGTTTCTTATCAGCATTAGGAGAGTCAGAATTTGGTAGTACATCCAGGAGGCTGTTGTCTTCACCATCAACAAAAGGTGCGTCAACTGAAATATGACGACCGGATACTTTTAATGTATCTGCCACCTTGTCAGCAGGTAGGTCAAGTGATTCGGCAAGTTCTTCAGGCGATGGTTTACGTTCGTGTTCTTGTTCGAATTTAGAAAATGCCTTATTGATCTTGTTTAATGAACCAACCTGGTTCAAAGGCAATCTAACGATACGTGACTGTTCTGCCAAAGCCTGCAGTATAGACTGACGAATCCACCATACAGCATAGGAAATGAATTTAAAACCTCTTGTTTCGTCGAACTTCTCAGCAGCTTTTATTAGTCCCAGATTACCTTCATTAATAAGGTCAGGAAGACTTAATCCCTGATTCTGATACTGTTTAGCTACTGATACCACGAAACGAAGATTTGCCCTTGTAAGTTTTTCAAGAGCGGCATGGTCGCCTTTCTTGATTCGCTGTGCAAGTTCAACTTCTTCTTCTACAGTAATTAATTCCTCTTTACCAATTTCCTGCAAGTACTTATCCAAAGAAGCACTTTCCCGATTAGTAATAGATTTTGTGATTTTTAATTGTCTCATGAGCTCTCCTTGAAAAATCGCGCAAATATATAACTTTCAACTTACTTATTCAAATCTTATTTTAATGGACAAGGAGACAGAAACTTTTTTATTTAAGACCAAAGACATAATATGCTTCTTCACCATTTGGATACACACCTTCAAATAAAACACCCCCACCACTTGATTTCTGAATAATCTGGTTTATGTCTTCTACACTGTAAACTGGCGTTTTATTGACATATGTAATAATAAATCCTTTGCGAATACCTGCATTTTTAATCTTTCCATCTTTAAGATCAGTTACTTGTACTCCATTTCTTAATCCAAGCTTGCTTTTTACTGTTTCATCCAGTTTTGCCAGCTCAGCTCCCATTATGGTATCCTGATCTTTTACTATTCCTGTTCCGCCCCTCGTGTTACGTAAGGTTGCTGTAAAAAGTTTCTCTTTGTTATCTCTTTTTGCCAAAACTTTTACAACATCCCCAGGACGATGTTTGCTGATTTGTTCCTGTAATTCACTACGGGTGTTTACTTTAACCCCTTCAATTGAAATAATAACATCACCTTTTTTTATTCCACATTCTTCGGCTGCTCCGTTTTCAACTACTGAAGCTACATATACTCCGTTTACATCATCAAGATCAAATTCTTTTGCTAAAGCATCATCAACATCCTGAATGTTTACTCCAAGAACAGCCCTTTGTACTTCTCCAAATTGTTTGATGTCATCAACGACCTTTCTTACAATACTTACAGGAACTGCAAACGAATAGCCACTATATGACCCTGTTCTTGAAGCAATGGCAGTGTTTATTCCAACCAACTCTCCCTGAGTATTCACCAGAGCACCTCCGCTATTACCGGGATTTACTGCTGCATCTGTTTGGATGAATGATTCAATAGGAAGCTGGCCACTTATAATTCCTATTCCTCTGGATTTAGCACTAACAATACCTGCTGTGACTGTAGATGTCAGATTAAAAGGATTTCCTACTGCAAGAACCCATTCTCCCAGCTTAAGAGCGTCAGAGTTACCCCATCTTATAGCCGGAAAATTTTCTCCTTCAACTTTTATTAAAGCAATGTCAGTATTTGGATCAGTTCCAATGAGTTTTGCATCATACTCTCTATTGTCATACAGCTTAATCCTTATCTTATCTGAATTTTCAATAACATGGTTGTTTGTAACTATATAACCATCCGGAGTTATTATTACACCTGATCCTGTAGCCTGTTGAATCTGTGGTTGCTCATAAAAATTCCTGTCTCCAAAGAAGAAATCAAAGAAAGGATTTCCACTTGAATAAGAGCCATTACTCTTGTACTGAGTTTGAATATTAACTACTGACTTAACTGATATTTCAGCCGCTACAGTTAAATCAACTCCTCCTCCCTGAGATGAAAAACTTGCAAATTGAACAGGTTTATCTTCATTCAGGGTTATTACCTGTGGTTTCTCTATACTCCTGTATATTACAACTGCTGTAAAACCACCCACTATTGCAAATATTAATGCTACTATTACATTTTGAAATTTCTTCATGGCAAATGATTTTTAAAATTTTATATTTGTCTTAACGCAAAAATGATTCCGATAGTTTAAATTTTGTCAAAATGACATGTCATTTAACAATTTTTAACATTTCAGAATACTTTTTTTTAAATTTTTAACAATGTATTGTTTATGGAACTGAAATTTTACAAATACCATGGTGCAGGTAATGATTTTGTCATTATAGATAACCGAAATAGAATTTTCAATGCTGAAGATCATAATTTGATTGAAGCAATTTGTCACAGGAGATTTGGTGTAGGTGCCGACGGTCTGATGCTTTTAGAAAATGAAGCAGGCTATGATTTCAGAATGAAATATTTTAATTCTGACGGATATGAAGCTACTATGTGTGGTAATGGTGGAAGATGTATTGTTGCTTTTGCTGCACGCCTGGGGATTATTACCGGCAAAGCACTATTCATTGCTTCTGATGGTCCTCATGATGCAAATGTAATTTCAAATGAAATTATTGATTTGCATATGATTGATGTGAAGGATGTAAAGGTTCTTGCTGACGGATATTTTCTTAATACCGGAGTTCCTCATCTTGTTCATTTTGTAGAAGATTTGCATGTTATTGATGTAAACCTTGAAGGTCGTCAGCTTCGTTATGATGCAAGATTTCAACCGGAAGGTACAAATGTTGATTTTGTTTGCCATAGCGGAGAAAATCTTATTGTTTACACTTATGAAAGGGGAGTAGAGGCCGAAACCCTTGCTTGTGGTACAGGTATAGTTGCTTCAGCTTTAAGCGCTGCATTGAAAGACAAAAAGGTTGAAGGTGAATATAAGATAACTGCAAAAGGGGGAAATCTTAGTGTGAGATTTAAAAAAGCTGATGATCATTTTGAGGATGTATGGCTTAAAGGTCCTGCTAAGCATGTGTATACAGGAATAATTGAGACCTGTGAACTAAAATAAAGAAAGGTATCATTTCTGATACCTTTCTTCAAATGGTTTTGTTGTTTTTATTGATTCAATTCTCATTGGTTTTCTCAGCAATCTGATAGTTGTTTCTGTCTTGCGAATTTCTGGAAACAATATCAGCAATGAATCCGGCCATAAATAATTGTGTGCCTATTATCATTGATGTTAAAGCGATGTAAAAATAGGGATTATCAGTTACGAGGGCCATTCGTACACCATGTTTAAGGGCATAAATTTTAACAATTCCAACCCATAATGCAGCAAGAAATCCTATTAAAAACATCAATACTCCAAGTACACCAAAGAAGTGCATTGGTCGCTTTCCGAATTTTGAAATAAACATTACTGAGATTAAATCAAGCGGTCCTCTTATAAACCTTTCTATTCCAAATTTTGTAGTGCCGTATTTTCTTTCCTGATGCTTAACAACTTTTTCTCCAATTTTCTTAAATCCTGCCCATTTTGCAAGTACAGGTATAAACCTGTGCATGTCTCCATAAACTTCAATACTTTTAATGACCTGCTTTTTATAAGCTTTCAGTCCGCAGTTCATATCATGAAGCTTGATTTTGGTCATTTTTTTGGTTGTATAGTTATAAAGCTTACTTGGGAGGTTTTTTGATAAAACGGGGTCATGTCTTACTTTCTTCCAGCCTGAAACAAGATCATATCCATCTTCCCTTATCATTCTTATCATTTCAGGTATCTCTTCAGGATTATCCTGAAGGTCAGCATCCATTGTAACCACAATTTCTCCTCTTGCTGCCTGGAAACCAACATGCAGTGCTGCTGCTTTTCCGTAATTGCGTTGGAAACTTATACCTCTGATATTTTTATTTTCTTCAGACAGCTTTTTTACTACATTCCATGAATTATCACGGCTGCCATCATCAACCAGAATTATTTCATATGAATACCCTTTAGAATCGGCAACTTGCTTTATCCATGAACAAAGCTCGGGAAGAGATTCTTCCTCATTAAATAATGGAATTACTATGGAAATGTCCATCTCTTATTATTCTTCGTCGTTAATTTCATCCATGGCTTTAGCAAAGCCACTTTTATCTTTATTCTTTTTAACAATAGCAGCACTTATTAGTGCCAGGACAGCTCCATAAATGATGTTTTGTTGTAAGCCGCTGAAAGTCGATTGAACAGGGGTTGGTACTTCCATTGTTTCAATAGCTTTAAGAGAGTTTTCAATTTCAGATTCCGGAAGTCCCATTCCGCTCATCATATTATAAGTCTTTTCAATAATAGCATCAATAGTTCTTTGCGAATATTCCGGATCAATCCATGAGTGGAAAGAAAAATTGTAAACTGCAATTATCAATGATGCAAAAGCGACTGTCAACATACCAACAAAGAATGCTTGTTTAAAGTCAATTACACCCCCTAATGTTTTATCTCGGTAATCTTTAGTGAAATAAATCAAAATTAATACCCAAACAACAATATTTATGGCAGAAACAATGAAGTTGGCAGTGAGCCCTGAATTTTCGATAAATTTTGTAGCCCAGATAATTAAGCTAATAACAATTGAAATTATGGCATAATAAAGTCCATATTTCATGGATGATTTAAAAAGTTGATCGTTAGATGTCATATTTTACGGAATTTTAATTTTGGGCAAATATACTTTTTTGTATTTATTTTCCTGTAGTCAAGGAGTTATGAATTTTTTAAAAAAAGATTTAATAAGAGATTAAAAAAATATTTTGTAGTAATGCAAATTTTTCTACTTTTGTCGCCGGGTAAGTCCTGTGCGACCAGCTCCTGCTGAAACTCCCCAGGGTCGGAAGGCAGCAAGGATACGCGGTTGAGCGGTGCGACACAGTAAGCTTACCCACTTGCCGAATTAGCTCAGTTGGCCAGAGCACGTGATTTGTAATCTCGGGGTCCTCAGTTCGAATCTGAGATTCGGCTCAAAGTGAAAACTTTAGTTATTTGAATAGTGATTTAACCTACGTGATTTTAATACCTGGGTTTGGCTATATCAATTTTGTTCATTTTTTACTATTAAGGGGAGATTCCAGAGTGGCCAAATGGGGTAGACTGTAAATCTATTGGCAACGCCTTCGTAGGTTCGAATCCTGCTCTCCCCACTAAATTTTGCGGGAGTAGCTCAGTCGATAGAGCATTAGCCTTCCAAGCTAAGGGTCGCGGGTTTGAATCCCGTCTCCCGCTCTTTTTTGAAATATTGCCGAATTAGCTCAGTTGGCCAGAGCACGTGATTTGTAATCTCGGGGTCCTCAGTTCGAATCTGAGATTCGGCTCATAAAAAAGGGAACATTTGTTCCCTTTTTTTTATTTTCATCTACTCAAAAACATTTTTTATCTGTAGCTTATATTTTATATTACTAGTTTTATGCCACTCGTCAATTTAATCCATTCGTTCATAAAAACTGGCCTGAAAGCACTTTTTTATAAGTATTTTTCATTATATTTTTGTTTCATCAAACAATTTAAAACTAAACATCATGTTATACTTAGTAATCGCAGTCGGAATATTTTTTACAGCAGTTGGTTTAGCATTTGTATCTGAATCAAAGAAAACTAGAGCGTAATTATTCTCTTTATATATATAAAGTAATATTGTTTATTTTAATATTTGCAATATTTCTGTTTTATGCCTCAATGAGGCTTTTTTTATGTCCCTTATTCATTACTGATTTAATTCTTACATAATTAACTTATTAAATAGATCTTACTCACTATTCTTTTTCTTAAATAAAGACAGGTTAAACCTTTTATAAAATATTACTCGTAGATATTTTTTAAAAATATCAATTAGCTATTTGTACATATCCGTATATACTACAGGCAATAAAAAACCAGATTCAGTATTGAGCTGAATCTGGTTTTATGATTTAATATTTCTAAGATTAAATATCTAAATAGATAATCTGCTGAAAAAGCTTATTGTTTTTCAATATTAGCCTGAGCTGCTGCAAGTCGTGCAATTGGAACCCTGAAAGGTGAACAGCTTACATAGTTCATGCCAACACTATCACAGAATTTAACGGATGAAGGTTCGCCACCATGTTCACCGCAAATACCAACTTTAAGGTTTGGTTTAACACTTCTTCCTTTTTCAACACCCATTTTAACGAGTTTACCAACACCTTCCTGATCTAGAACCTGGAATGGGTCATGTTTCAGAATTCCCTTGTCGATATATACAGGAAGGAATTTGCCTGCATCGTCACGAGAATAACCAAATGTCATCTGGGTAAGGTCGTTTGTTCCGAATGAGAAGAACTCAGCAGCAGAAGCAACTTCATCAGCTGTTACAGCTGCACGAGGTACTTCAATCATAGTACCTACCATATAGTTTATTCTCATACCTTTTTCTTCAAAAACTTTTTCTGCTGTTGAATTGATAAGGTCGGCCTGCAATTGAAGCTCTTTAACAGTACCAATCAAAGGAACCATTATTTCCGGACGGGCGTCAATACCTTTTGCTTTAAGGTTTAAAGCGGCTTCAATAATGGCTCTGGCCTGCATTACAGTAATTTCAGGATAAGTATTACCGAGGCGGCAACCTCTGTGACCGAGCATTGGGTTAAATTCTTCTAGTTCATCAACCTTGGCTTTAACAGCTTCCAGAGATATTCCCATTTCTTTTGCAAGCTCTTTTTGGGTTGCAAGCTGATGAGGAACAAATTCATGGAGTGGTGGGTCAAGAAGGCGGATAGTAACTCCGAATCCAGCCATTGCTTCCAGGATACCTTCAAAGTCAGAACGTTGATATGGCAATAACTTAGCTAATGCTTTCTCGCGGCCTTCAGTTGTTGAAGCAAGAATCATTTCGCGCATAGCTTTGATACGTTCACCTTCAAAGAACATGTGTTCAGTACGGCATAAGCCAATACCTTTAGCTCCAAAAGCCCTTGCTCTTTTTGCATCATCAGGAGTGTCAGCATTAGTCCTGACATCCATGCGAGTGTATTTTTCTGCCAGTTCCATTAACTTGCCAAAATCGCCACTCATACTTGGGGCTTCAGTAGGAACTTTATCGTCGTATACCTGTCCTGTTGTACCGTTCAATGAAATCCAATCACCTTCTTCATATGTTTTACCGCTCATAGTTATTGTGCGGTTTTTATAATCAATAGCAATGCCACCTGCACCAGAAACGCAACATTTCCCCATTCCTCTTGCAACAACAGCAGCGTGAGAAGTCATACCACCCCGTGCAGTTAAAATACCTTTAGCAATATGCATACCTTCTAGATCTTCAGGAGAAGTTTCAATTCTTACGAGGATGCTTGCTTCATATTTAGCTGCTTCGTCAGCAAAGAAAACGATTCGGCCGGTAGCAGCTCCAGGAGAAGCTGGCAAACCTTTGGCCATTACCTTAACTGTTTTCAGAGCATTTTTATCGAATACCGGGTGGAGAAGTTCATCTAATTTATTTGGATCAACGCGTTTAACAGCTGTTTTTTCATCAATCATACCTTCAGCAAGCATATCCATGGCAATTTTAACCATGGCTGCTCCAGTTCTTTTGCCATTACGGGTTTGAAGCATCCAAAGTTTACCTTCCTGAATAGTAAACTCAATGTCCTGCATATCTTTATAATGATTTTGCAGTTTAAGCTGAGTGTCATGAAGCTGACGATATAACACAGGCATTGATTCTTCAAGAGAAGGATATTTGTTTACCCTTTCTTCTTCCGAAACACCCTGTAATTCAGCCCAGCGGCGTGAACCTTCAAGAGTAATTTGTTGAGGTGTTCTGATACCGGCAACAACATCTTCACCCTGTGCATTAATGAGGTATTCACCATTAAAAATGTTTTCACCTGTACCTGCATCACGGGTAAAAGCTACACCGGTTGCAGAAGATTTACCCATGTTTCCGAAAACCATTGCCTGAACGTTAACAGCAGTACCCCATTCAGCTGGGATATTTTCAAGTTTACGATATAGGATAGCCCTATCATTCATCCAGCTATTGAATACAGCACCAATTGCGCCCCAGAGTTGTTCCCACGGATCAGTAGGGAAGTCATGTCCGGTATTCTTTTTAACAGCTTCTTTAAAACGGGTAACTAATGTTTTAAGGTCATCAGTAGTGAAATCCTGGTCAGAAGTAATACCTTTTTCTTTTTTTAGATGTTCAATAATTTCTTCGAAAGGATCAATGTCCTCTTTATTGACTGGTTTCAACCCAAGAACAACATCACCATACATTTGTACAAATCGGCGATATGAGTCCCAGGCGAAACGAGGGTTTCCCGATTTTTGAGTTATGCCTTCAACAGCGTCATCATTTAAACCAAGGTTCAGGATTGTATCCATCATACCAGGCATTGATGCTCTTGCACCTGATCTTACAGAAACAAGACAAGGATTAGTTTTGTCGCCAAATTTTGTGTTTGTTAAAGATTCAATGTGAGCCACAGCCTTTTTAACATCTTCATCAATAATGCTATAAGCTGCATCTTTACCATGTTCATTGTAGATTGTACATACTTCAGTTGTAATGGTAAATCCAGGAGGAACGGGAACTCCTATTAGGTTCATTTCAGCCAGGTTAGCACCCTTGCCACCCAGCAGATTTTTCATGTCGGCCTTGCCTTCAGCTTGACCATTACCAAAAGTATAAACGTACTTAGTTGCCATAATTAAATGATTGTTTATGTTTTACTTACTTGTATTTTTTCTAACAGTTACAAATATGCGCTTTTAGGATGACTTTTTAAAATAAAATTTAAACAAATCAATTTAGGATTATATCAATTTTTACGCGTTTGTTACTAACATAATGTTTTAAGCTTTTATAAAAATTCACTTTATTTAATTGTTGTAATAAATATTAATT
>JAGODU010000348.1 GCA_017998095.1 Prolixibacteraceae bacterium
AATCAATAGTTTTCCACATAGAACTTATTGACTTATAGTATGCTTTGAACTGATTCTCTGCGATTAAGTCAACATCATCACTCAATACACCTCTATCCTCATATGCGTTGTTAGCTTTAATTGTTTTGTCTCTCAAATCATAGAAGTCATTAACAACATCATTTGAATATGAAGGGTCTGCTTTGAACTTCCTGCCTATCAACTCGCCTGTTTTCATTATTGCAGCCATAGGCATTGCAAGATAATCGTACTTATCTTTTAATGTGTCTGCGTCAACATATGTTGTAGGTGTTGTCATTGGTAATAATATGTCCGCTAAACCACCATAATATTGGTCTAAAATATAATCAACATTTTTAGGTGAAGCAAAATTACTATCAGGTGCTACCTTACCAATAAGTTGTGCTAACTCTACTGCAATTCTTGAAGTTGTTTCGTCATACTGTTCAGTCTTAGGAAGATATTCCATAGCCATAGGTACTATTTTACCGCCACTCCATTTTTCATTACCAATAACATCAATTAAAGGTCTGAATATAGTATCTACCGGTGGTAATAATGAATCTGCTATTGTAGATTGGAAACCTTCAAATGCCCCTGCTCCTTCTTCTTTAAAGTAAGCATTCAATGCTCGTTCAAAGTCAGCACTAAATATACCTGCTAAGTCTTTTGGTTTAGGTATTCTCACAAAAGAACCATCAGGATTTTTCCATAATATCCAATAGTTGTCCTTAATGCCTTTAGTGAGTTTTTCGTAATCTTCATCATCTCTATGCGCTAACCATAATAATATAGTTGGTATAGTCAGCATAGTTATTGATTTAATTAATGTTTGTGTTCTTTCTTCCCCGGTAAACAATCCACGCCTTAATTTATCCATACCTTGTAACCCAGCATTTAGATAAGGAATAGATTGTCCTACTGCTGTATTCATTATTTCCCCTCTGCGTGAGAAATTTAAGGTAACATCATCTGCCCTACTCAAAGCATACAACGTTGCATCATAATCACTATCGCCACGATTTTTAGCAATTTTATACGCTTTATTGAACTCTGCTAATCTTGGTGCTGTTTCAATAGCATCATTAAAGTCAAGAATTAATTCTCCGATATAACTTAAAGCGTTCCTTGCTCTTATTTTTTGTCCTTTTCTATACTTAGTCAATCTTCTAATAAAGTCATTCTTAGTTCTTAATTCAGTAGTCATACTTGAACCATAAACACCACCTATATCCCTAAATGTTTTATAGTTGTCATTTCTTCTTATAACGCTTGTTAATGCTTTTACATATTCGTATACATATTCAGCAGGATTCTTATAACTACCAAATATATAGGCTTGCGTAAAGTCTCTTGGTGCGTTAGATACAATACCAAATATAGGGTTAAGTCCTGTTGTCAATGCTGTGGTGGTTCTTCGTACACTTGCTATCATCCTAACTGTTGCGTCTAATTGCGTAGGGTTCATGTTAGTTAGTGAGTTTAAAAACGCTTTATCGAATACTTGATAGAATTGTCTTTTACCACTTTTAGTGATAACTCCTACAATTTCCTTATCCTTACTTTTCGTTAATGGTTTATAGTTTTCTATAAGGTCAGGAATACTGTTGATTATATCGTCAATATTTTCAACATCTTCAAATTCAGTTTCAAGACTATCCTTTATGCTTTGAGTAGATAGTATTTGCTTTTCCATATCCGGCGGTACTCTGTCTATGAATCCGCCTAATCCATCAACCGTGTCATAGTTTTCAACAATGGCTCTCATTACATTGTTTTTACTATAAGCATTTACCATTCTACTAACTTGCGTAATTATGTTGTCTATTGGACTTATAGTATCTTTGTCGCTTCCTTTTTCACTTAGTCTGTCAACTGGTGTTTTTTGGTCTGTTAAGGAACTACTTGCTTGTTTACTTGAACCATCTTCTCTTACTCTAAACATTGGTACATAGTAAGGATATTCTTGCCTCATTTTAGCATAAACCTTTTTGCTATCCTCGCCCAGCATATTTGTATCAACTACCCATGCTTTAAAGAATTTATCATACCAATCATATAATCGTTCTGATAATTCAATGAATTGTGGATATTGTTGTTCCATAAATTCTAAGTCTTGTTGCATATCGTCAACATTATTGTAAATGTCAGGATTATAAATCATATGGTTTTTTTTAGCTAATGTAATTGCATGTTTTAATTTTAGATAATCCTCAAACGGCGTTACGTCTCTTTTAACATCATCAACAATCTTCTGCAAGCTATCATCAGTATCAAGAGGGTTATATTCTGTGTCTGTAAGCTGTCCTTTGATTATTCCTTCTATCCTTGCGTTATTTTTATATGTCCTTTCAACCAACATATAAGGATTTAAGGAAGCTGGCAACTTTCTACCTGTTAGCTTTTCAACTGTTTTAACGAACTCTTGAATAGGTGCATATCTGTCAAACAGTACTGAATTAGCTTTTTCAAATTTTATAGTCTCTGAAATTCTTTCGCTTACTTTTTTCTTTTGACTTAATGGTACTATTGTTGATTGTCTTTTCTCTGCACGTTCAGCATTTACCCATCTTAAAACATCACTTCTAATTTCTTGAATGTTTTTTAAATCTGTTTTGTCCAATGTACTTTCAAATAGGTTATAAAATTCTCCTGCAAATTCTGCTGCTGTTGTAGGGTCTGTTGTGTAATATCTTAAAAATTCTGCAATAGCTTCACCCGGCAACTCACTCTTTTGATAATTCTTCTTAAATGCAGGGTTCATTTTGTTAATCATATCAGTAATTAATTGCTTGTTAAGACTATTGAATCCGTACTTTTTATCAAGATGATGTCCTAATTCATGCATTACCGTACCGATTTGATTGTCATATCTCAATCTTATAACCTCTGGTATGGTTTTATAATAACCTAAATATTTCTTGCTTCTGTTAAATTTCTTGCTTGAAGTAGGTACTCCAAATTTTTTAGTTATGTCTTTTCTTATGTCAGTAGGTTTTTTTAAAGGTCTTGACATATCAATAAATGATTTAATAGACTTTCCTATAAATCCTTCTTCTCCTTTGTAACCTTTTGATTTTCCTTTAGGTTTACTCCAAAAATTTTGCTTAACAGTTCCGAATAAATTACCGTTTTTTAAGTCGGGATTTTCTCTTTT
>JAGODU010000349.1 GCA_017998095.1 Prolixibacteraceae bacterium
TGAAATATATTGTCGGATTTCATTCGTTTAACCGTTGCCATGTCATCTCCTTATTCTTTTAAGTCGGATGTTAAAATATTTGACATACTGAAAAAATATCCAGCCTCTGCCCGCCTTGGTTTTTATCAACTGTCAAACTTATTTTTTCAGTCTGACCAACCAAATTATATTTCTTCCCTTCCTTGAGGGGAGGAAAATAAAAGGAGGGTGAATTTATTTATCAAATCCGCCGCCCTTTAATTCTCGCCCACTAGGGGCGGAAAAATATTAATTGTCATACCGGCGAAGGCCGGTATCCAGTGTTTTTAAAACATGAGCCAAGAGTAGATTTGATTCGTTCTCCCACCTTTCTTGACCTTATTTTGTAACATAATTGAGAATCGCTTCATATATCGAGGGTTCATATAAATCAATCATAGTAAGCTTTTGAGCTTTAATCTTTGAAAAAGTATTTCTTATATTCGTATTATTTGTCCCGTAGTCGATATAATAAATTGGCGGTAAATGAGTTGATGATTTCTGATAGAGAATCTTTGAGATTGCCTGTGGTTCGGAATCTGTAATGATAACCGTGCTGGCTAAAGACAATTGTAAATCCTTAGCGCGGAAGGCAATCGTCGGGTTCCATCGCTCATTAGGCTTCGCAGCGGAAACTACGGTAATACGGTTTTCATCCCATACATCCAGTAAGTCTTTCCGCACGCGGAAGTTCAAAATCCCTTCCGCCAGGAAGATAACAACATCCGCACCCTTTTCCAATGCGCTTTTTATCAGAGGTCTTTCAATCGCTGCACTGTATCCAATTAAAAGCGTAATGCCCGGTCTCGTGATCGAATCACTAACCGTCATGGCGGCATTGATTTCTTGCGGCGTGTGTTTCGTCGATGGCAATATAGCTAACAACGGCGCATTGAGCTTTTGAGAATCGCCTTTGACGTAAAATTTTGCCGCAGTTTTACCTCTCAGCACTTCAGGATAAAAAGCATTACCTGGCTCAATTGTTTTTATAACTTCAGCATCCAACTTTGTTTTAATCGAAATGTCTTCACTTAGCTTGATTTCATCTCCTGCAGTACGAGAATCAGCCGGTGTAAAAACAAGAATTTCAGCTTCTATATCTATTAAATGTTTTTTGATCATTTCTGATATGCGTGGCCATTCTAACCCACCATGACCGCAGCCAACTGCCGGCAAAAGAACTTTCACTTTTCCCTTATCAACTAAATAGTTTTTCAATTCAATCAGTCCAGACTCAATATCTTCATATCTTGATGGTTCCCGCCAGTGGCGTTTGGTGGGAAAGTTAATAATCCAGTCTCCCATAAGTGTTTTCCATACATGTAGTTTACCCGGCTTAACCGTACCTGACTTGCATGCTTTTTGATAATCTCGAAACATTTCTGGATATTTTGTTTTAAAGGCCAGGGCAAGCCCGGCACCCATGACACCAACACAATTAACCGTGTTGATACGGATGTCGGCAGAGGTGTCAAACATGTTTCCACTGGTGAACGTCAACATATATTTATTTTTCTGATTTTGTTTTAATTGCTTTAATAACTTGTTTTCGGATGCTATCAATTTTCTCCTCATCCATCCACATATCATTAATTGCAAGTATATCAGCCTTGCTTAAGGCAATCAACATATTCAGTTCTCTCTCGTCTTCTACAATATCAATAAGTTCTTCAATGCGGCGGCTCTTACCTAAAATATCACCTATAAGATCATGATAGCAGACAAGTTTGCAAATTACTTTTGCTGATCTCGGTTTCATTGTAACTACTTCTTCGGTCAGTATTCGGTTCAGCATGGGCAATGCTTTTATTGGATGATCCGGATCAATTTTCTGGCGTCCTCCATTATCAGCCCATCTTGATTTTGGTCCTTTACCGATATCATGCAAATAGGCAGCCACTTCAACAAGCATTTTGTCCACCTTGTCTAGCGTCTTATAGTCCGGTAATTTAAGAAGCTGCTGCACAACGCTCAATGTATGCGTGCCCACATCTTCTGAATGTGCCGCATTATCCGTTTCTAAGCCAATGAGCTCCCGCGTTTCAGGAATACATCCAAAATCAACTTTAAAGCCATATTTCAGTAAGAAGAAAAGGTATTGGAATCTGGCCGAAGGTGTTTTTCCAATGTTGGACAGTAAAGCAGTTATTGTTTCCAAATATGCTTTTTTAGTAAATAACGGACCGGTGACAATGGACTTACTTCCCGAATCGTAAAAATCTACATAGTAAAAAAATTCATCACACACGACTGGCGGCGGTTGTAACTTGGCATCTGCAAAGGCGCGTATTACAATATCTTTAACGGATTCGTTCCAAACAATAATTTTGGATACTGAAGAGATGTCAATCTTTTTATGTATCAGAAGTTCTGCTTGTCTTGCCTGCTTTGCTTTATCAGATGGCATTGCCCATTTTAGTGAATCGATCAATGTCCATTTCAAGTTATCCAAACAGGTTTCGTCCTCATAAAAATTTGGCGGTATGCCTGTATTTGCTGAAGCATCAGTCATAACCCATGGATAATGATTTATAATGTTGATTGGAAACTCAAAATAGATAATTAATTGCTGATCGGCAATTTTTCCGTTTACCACTGCCAACAACATAGATGATCTTTTACAGAAATACAACGGCACATAGTCATGAACGACACCGCCACACCCACATGGAACATCCATGCAAGATCGTCGTTCCTGAATATCCGTGTAAGCAATAGCCATGTGGTTAATTCCCAGTCGGCTTTTTTCGTTTGTTGATAGCAATCCGTATTCCAGAATGCCGGGCAAGTTATCGATATGAGTGAAATGATAAACGCAGCGATTTTGATATCGTTCAGGTATTGCCATATTTAATAGTTAGTTTTTAATGCTGTAAAATATTGTTCCAACGTTTTAATTAAGAGATGATGTAAGTTATAGAAAACAATGGAAATAATCAATAAAAAGTTGTTTATCGATTTAAAATATGTTTTTGCGGTACGGAATTCCAGGGACATCCATGATAAGAATTGTCAAGAGGAAAACGGAGATTTCCCCTGACCAGACCGGATGCCACCAGCGGTTTATTATTAATCCCTTTTTCTCCTTCCGATCTTTTTCATTCTTTCCAGTGGGTC
>JAGODU010000350.1 GCA_017998095.1 Prolixibacteraceae bacterium
ATGTGAAAGACACAGCGCATTATCTGAGAGTTTCTGATGATGATATCGCAAATGAAGTAATGAGATGGATATCCAATAATACCAGCCATTAATTACTGACCTTAACGGTCCATCTTGGTTCTATAGTAAGGCATTTGTATGCAATTTTTTGAAAATTTTTTCCAAAAATTTTAAGCCAAGCCAAATGTTTGAGTATCGATTCCTGCCCGGATTTTCAATTGAAAAGTATTTATCTATATAGAAATAATTGTCATGCTCCACCCCCAGCCAATAAGGTAGGGGTATGAGAGGGGGGGGTATCATGGGGGGTTACGGTTGTGGTTGCTCGTTTGCACTAAATATTGAAATTCTTATGGAACGAAAATATCCAAACAGTATTGATGAGATGGTAAGCGAAATGGAAAAATACCCAGACGCATATCAACATCTTAAAGTATTCCTAAGACATGAAAATTCCACTGGCATCCCTGACTTCGGTGAAGAATATCTCGCAGTATCACCAAGTGGATTTGGATTGTATTGCATAAACTCCACTGATTACCAGAATGGGAAAATAATTATTTCATTAACAGAAGTCTCAACAAATAAGGCACTTAATTATTCATTCAACATTAATGAAGTGCATCCTACCTGCTTATTCATTCGCTGGAAAGACGTAAAAAACATGGTGTTCGATGAATGCATGAAAAGGGACGTAAACGATAACGATTTACTTGAATTAATTGGATAATCGATGGGAACTAATGCAAGAAATACAGTTGGTTTAAAGCTAATACAGTTAGCATCTGACACTTACGTGATTCAACATCAGTGCTTGCTTGCCCCTATGAAAACTATAAAGATTGGGGAAGAGATGCTTATTATATATCCGGATACGGTTGACCCCTTGATTTATCCAGCAAAATTGCTGGAACTTTGGCAGGAAGGGGATGTACTCTTCCTGAAACTATGGAACTATCACAAGCTTAAATGGCAGATTTACACTCAGGATTTAACCAAAGAAGATAGCCTGTTTTCATTTGTATCAATACCATTTATTACAAAATTGGCTGAGGTAATGACTTGTAGATGCAACCCTGAATCACCCGTGGTCACCAATCCTGACATTAGTGAGCGAGACCACTCCAAAACAACTAATGACCGAATAAAGGATGACCCAGAACTTCCTCAACCGTTTTATAACAGTTCTGGGAAAATGGTAATGGAATACATTTCCTCATCAGAAATTATGCTTGACCTACCATTCATTTTGACGCAGAAGAAAAGGTTGAGACTGAATATGCCCTATTTGAAAACTGAAAATAATCTGTCCGGGAACAAAATCTCTGCAATCCGTTTATTGAATTTCGATACCTACGATACAATTATTGTCTTATATGTGCAGGATTTGCAGAGTAAAAAGACATTCAGCTTAGAATACAACATGGACAGTACTTCAGGATATTGGATTTGGAGTCTCTCGGACTTTTTCATTGAATAAAAATTCCAACATAATAGTGTCAATATTATCTTCAAAGTAAGATTTTGTATAACAGATATTCGATGAAAAATCCGGCATTAAATATAAAATGATTATATTTGAACATTAAACCACATTAGTCAAATAGTATATGAGCATGAAAATAAGAAACCTTATAAATTCCATTCATAAAAACGAATTTTGTTTTACTGACAAGGTTGTTATCATAACTGGTGCTTCGTCTGGGATAGGGAAAGCATGCGCTTTTAAATTTGCAGAAATGGGGGCAAAAGTTGTTCTTTCTGCACGCAGAGAAAACGAGCTTAAAAATATCGAGAATGAAATTAGACAAAAAGGGGGGGAGTGTTTATCAGTAAAAACGGATGTACGGAATGAATTTGACTGTAGGTGTCTGATAGAAAAAACAACAGAAAAATTTAATAAAATTGATATCTTAATTAATAATGCTGGTATATCTATGAGGGCAAATTTTGAAAACCTCGATTTACAGGTAATAAAAGAAATAATGGACACAAATTTTTTCGGGATGGTATACTGCACAAAGTTTGCATTACCCTACTTATTGAATCAAAAAGGAACTATTATTGGAATATCATCTATAACAGGACTTACTCCTTTACCCGGCAGAACTGGGTATGCAGCGTCTAAACATGCAATGGATGGCTTTCTTAATACTTTACGACTCGAAAATATAAATAAGGGACTACACGTTCTAATTGTCCATCCTAACTTTACAACTTCAGGTATTAGGAAAATGGCACTCAACAAAAATGGGAAACCACAAATTGAATCCCCCAGAGATGAGGCAAGAATGATGTCCTCTGAAAAAGTAGCGCAAATTATTGCACGTGCTACGTTAAACCGGGATAAAGATATAGTTATTACTTATGAAGGGAAGTTGTTTGTCTGGTTACATAAAAATTTCCCTGCTATTTCAGACCGCATTATTCTACATGAGATGTCAAAAGAACCCAATGCAGGATTTTGACTACTATCGGAATCAGACTAATAATTTCTTATGAAGATTAAGCAGTAAGCATCGATGTTCTTAATTTTAACAACTATTTAAATATATTAACTTTGTCAACTAAAACCATAATCTATGACTATGCAAGAAATAGATGTTAAGGATTTAATAGTGCAATCAGCAACAAAATATTTCTCCAAGTTCGGCTTTTATAAAACTACCATGGATGAGATTGCCAAACACATCCATAAAGCCAAAGGGGTATTATATTATTATTTTAAAGGGAAGGAAGAGCTTTTTAATGAAGTACTAAAGCAGGAGTTAAACGCTGTTAAGATAGAGTTAAAGAAAATTGTTGATGCTGAAAATGATTCCCTTATTACTCTCAAGGAATACACCCTGACAAGGTTGAGGTTGTTACATAAAGCTGTCAACTATCACGAAACACTTAAGGCTGATTTTTTCGAAAAATATCTATTTGTGAAGGATGTTCGTGAAGATTTTACTGAATTTGAAAGGGAGCAATTGACAATAATACTTGAAAGGGGGAAAACAGAGGGTTATCTTGATTTCAGAAACATAAATTCGACCATAAGTATATTCATGATGGTCATTAATGGGATTGAAATGCCATTATATCTTCAGGAAAAATATTCAGAATATGAGAGCACTATTGATG